>JBDHMQ010000288.1:0-2380 GCA_039656095.1 Gemmatimonadota bacterium
ACCGCCTTTGCGAGTGCGCTCTACAAGGGCCTCGATACGCGAGGGCTCCAACATCTGTGTGAGCGGAATTCCACCCACCGACACGGTACTGACCAACGGCACCATGCTGTCACCGTGTCCACCCAGGACGAGAGCCTGGATATCCTGGACGCTGACACCCAACTCCAGGGCTATGAAGCTCCGGAAGCGAGCCGTGTCCAGGACGCCAGCCATGCCAAATACTCGCTCACGAGGAAAGCCCGTCGTCTTCATGGCGACCCAAGCCATTACGTCGAGCGGGTTTGTCACCATCAGGATAATGGCTTCGGGACTGTGTATCGCAATCTGTTCGGAAATGCTGGCAATGATTCGAGCGTTCTTCTGCACAAGATCATCACGGCTCATTCCCGGCTTTCGGGCCAGGCCAGCGGTAACCACATAAATGCCAGACCCTGCGCTGGACTCGTAGTCCTGCGATCCGGTCACTAGCGTGTCGAATCCCTCAACAGGAGCAGATTCCCACTGATCGAGAGCCTTTCCCTGCGCAACGCCCTCAAGGATATCAACAAGTACGACTTCGTCTGCCAGTTCACGCTCAGCGATCCGCTGAGCTGTCGTCGAGCCGACATGTCCTGCCCCGACTACGGTTATTTTATTCACGAATCTCACCTTCGCGCTGAAATCAATTCGGGTATGCGACAAGAGCCCAATATCGGGCGGAGGGAAAGCTACGGGACGGTTCCGGCCACGCAAGCAGGTCCAACAGGTCCGTCAGTTTCGGCGATCAACCCGTCGTGCGGCTTCATGAGCAATTGCCTCGAGAGCTTGATCCCAGCGTTCCGGGCTGATCCGCTCCGTCAGCACGTCGAGGACATCCAGAATGGCCAACGCCTCAGCTCTGGTAATCCCTGCGTCAGCTTCGCCAGCATTCAGCGAGGCACGCAATTCGGCCAGCTTTTCACAGCCCTGTCGGTACAACATCCGTTCTTCGTACGACACCTTGATTCCGTTCGTATTATTGGTCCAGCAGCGCTGACTTCAGCCGCCTACCTGACTCAGAGCGGATAACCCACCACTGCCACTGGCGGTTCCGATCTGTAAGAAGTGCCGCTCCGGCTTCTCTGCCAGTGCCTGCTTGACGGCATCAACCACACTCCCCGTTTCCCTCAGCGGAGCCTTCAAGTCAACTTCGTGCGTGCCAAACAAGCAAGTTCTAAGTCGACCATCGGCTGTCAGTCTCATCCGATTGCATCTCTCGCAATAGTTGTGCGAGAGTGGCGTGATTACCCCAACCGTCCCCTTTGCCCCAGACAATCTGAAGTAACGGGCCGGGCCGTTGCCGGGGGGGCCCTGAACCGGCTCCAATTTCGAATCCTGCCGAAGGCGCTTGAGAAGCTCATCGGAACTGACAAATCTATCCGACAGAAATAAATTGTCTTCGGTTGGCATGAGTTCAATGAATCGTACATGCCATGGTCGATCTCGAGTCACTTCAGCGAAGTCCGACAATTCGTCGTCGTTAAAACCGCGCATAACGACGACATTGATCTTGAGAGGATCGAATCCCACAGCTTCTGCTGCCTCAATACCAGCCATCGTGTCGTCGTAGAATCGCTCCGACCGACGAGCCAGGTTCGCGAATCGCTCCCGCCGTAGCGTGTCGAGGCTGATGTTAAGACGGTCGACCCCCGCCGCCTTCAGTTCGTTGGCCATTTCTCCAAGCAAAATCGCATTCGTTGAAAGGGAGAGGTCCTCAATCGCGTCAACCGCCTTCAGCTGGGTGATCAGGATCGGAAGGTCTCGACGAATCAGTGGCTCTCCTCCAGTAATTCGGACGCGACGTAGCCCCAAACCTGCCATCTGCCGGACTATCTCAGAAATTTCCTCATACGTAAGCAGATCAGAGTTGGGAATCCACGGCAGCCCTTCGACAGGCATACAATAGGCACACCGAAGATTGCACTTGTCGGTGACCGATATTCTCAAGTAGTCAATGGAGCGACCGAACTGATCTTTCATTTGTCCGGTCCTGGGTCAGGTGGTTGGCCGTCGAGCCATACCCGTGATCCGTCTTCGTACTCCTCTTGCTTCCAAACCGGCAATTCCGCCTTTACTGCTTCGATGGCAAACCGTGCCGCGTCGAAGGCAGCCGACCGGTGGGCTGCCGCGACGGTGACGACCACGGCTGTCTCGCCGACAGACACGGTGCCCACCCGGTGAAGCAGCCCTACCGAGGAAATCGGGAATGCCTCGCATGTACGGCGGCGAATGTCCCTCAGGACATCTTCAGCCATCTCGGTGTAGGCGTCGTAATGCAGGCGGACTACTGAGCGGCCATCATTCGTATTTAGTACCTTGCCCTCGAAAGTGACCACCGCGCCGGCACCAGCACTCACGTCAG
>JBDHMQ010000289.1:0-2365 GCA_039656095.1 Gemmatimonadota bacterium
TTCGATCTCGCCGGTCCCCGCAGCATCCGTCTTTCTAACACCCTCCGGTGTCACTTCAAATGCCCATGCCAGGATCAACGCGAGCGGAAAACCGAGTAGTGTGACCGCCATGATAAATGGAATGAATGTGGTCGGGAGGTTCAGCCCTTCTTTGAGCAGGTCTGCCACCTGAAGCAGTACGAAAGCGGTCGCCCCGTACACGGCGGCCACTTTGAACACCTTCCGCCGCTTCATCTCCGCGAAGAACTGCTGGTGGGATTTCATGGCAACGGCCTGTCCGGGGTCACGCCTTCGAGGTTTGCCTCACGCAGCATCGTCAGGTAGGCCGGATGCTCCCGGATTGGATCGAACAGAGGCATCCAGTGCAGGCCGATGTTGATAATCGGGTCGATTCGGAACTGGGTTAACAGGAGCTCTGCTGCGTCGTCCTCCCGACCGAAGACCATCAGAATCGCTGGATACATTAAGTCTCCGGGAATTCCGTCAATGTCCCCGTCCCGGATCATCTGGATCGCTCGCTCGATTTCTTCCGGCTGATACGTCTCAATATCGAATACTGTGGGCAGCGTCCGAATCTGGTCGAATTGCCCAAGAGCGATTCTGGCGGTCGCATCTACCCAGCGTTCCAGATTGCCGAGCCCCGTACGGTTCGGCTCGGCCCGGTCGAGTTCGGAAAGGGCTTCTTCGTATTGTCCGCCCATCAACCGCGTCGCGGCCAGAATCTTCCGGCTGACGACGACACCGGGGTCGAGGGCAATGGAACGCTGCCCCACCTGGATGGCCTCGTTCAACCGACCTACATCCATCAAAAGTTGAGCGTACTGGAGGTACGCTTCCGCATTCTCGGGATCCAGTTCCAGGGCTCGCAGGTACGCGCCTTCCGAAGCGCCCCATTCCATACGGTTTCGGTAGACGCTGCCGAGAGCCACGTGCGCAGAGGCATTGTCGGGGTCCAGTTCGAGTGCCCGGCGAGCCGCCTCCTCCGCGGGTTCCTGTAGCTCCTGGAATCCGGCTGCCCGCTCTGCAGGCACCGTTGGTGCCGTCTCCCAAGTCTCCGGATACCACCCGATAACCTCTCGCGCCTGGGCCAGTCCGGCCCACGCCGGTGCCCACGTTGAGTCGCGTTCGATTGCCGCTTCGAACAGGCTAATGGCCTCGGTCAGGCTTGCACCACGTTCACGCATCCGCCCGCGCGCGGCGAGATAGAGATCGTACGCCTGGAGGTCGGCAGTCGGGGTGACGAGATCGTTCGCCTCGTCCAGGCCGAGGGGCACTCGCAGTTCCTCCGCGATTGCCAACGCGATTTCTGTCTGGATCGCGAACACGTCGTCCAACGGCCGGTCGTACTGGTCGCTCCACAGATGCGTACCGTCTGTGGCGTCGATGAGTTGCGCAGTTATGCGAAGCTGATTTCCGGCTTTCCGTACACTACCTTCGATCAGATACGCGACGTCCAGACTGTCTCCGATTGCTCGCATATCAAGATTCTGTCCTCGGAAAGCGAAGGCCGAGGTCCGCGCGGCAACCTTGATCTCACGGACGCGCGCGAGCGTGTTCAAGATTTCCTCGGTAATGCCGTCGCTGAAGTACGCCTGGTCGCCATCCGGGCTCATGTCGGCGAACGGGAGGACAGCCAGGGAAGGGCGGGTGTCCGCATCGGGCTCGTTTACTGCCAGACGAACGTCAGCGGCTGTAGCATCATCGACGGTCGCGTCCGGCGCCGTCCTTCGAGCGATCCACCAGGTGCTGGCGACGAGCAGGGCCACGCCGACCAGGGCCAGAAGTCCCGCGGGCCACCGCTGCGAGGCAGGTGCGGCAATGATCCCCTCGATCTCTCCGGGTTCGGGGTCGTCGGTCCGCCGCAGGCCCTCCGGGGTCAGGTCAAACGCCCAGGCGAGGAGAAGGGCCACAGGAAACGCGAGCACGACGAGGGCGACCATGAACGTGACCGTCCAGTCGGGCAGGCCCAGTCTCGGCAGCATGATGTCGGCCGCCTGGATCACCCCGAACGAGACGATGCCGTATATACCCGCCACCTTGAACACGTGGCGCCGCTTCAGTTCTGCGAAGAATGCCTGGTAGGACTTCATTGTGTGGATACCTCTGCGCTCTCAGTAGCGGATGCGGCAGCTTGCGCGGCATCCGCCTGTCGCAAAAGCGCGGGCCGAATGCGTTCCTCCACCGGAGTGCGCTGGACGGTCACGCCGCCCAGGTCGATCGTCTCCAGATGCTCCTGTACACGCGGATCAGCCCTGATCTGGTCAAGATCCGGGCTCCACACCATATCCGGCTGCAGTGGGCGATCGCGCATCCTCCACAGCAGCTCCTCGACCGCGAGATCCGGCTCATTCAGCCGCAGCAGCAG
>JBDHMQ010000290.1:0-2364 GCA_039656095.1 Gemmatimonadota bacterium
GTCCAGCTCTCTCGGAAGCCAGATACCTGCCAGGGTGCCGCCGTCAGCCTCGAGATCACCCCAGTTTTCGATCGGCACGAGGATGCGGACGAGCGCCGCCGTTGGGAGGCGGTGATATTCGCCTGTCATCTGCTGCACGAGATCTTCGAGTCCGGGATTGTGCGCCACGATCATGACGCTACCGGCTTCGCCGCCTAACTCACGGACGATGTCGACGAGATCATGCGGTCCAGCACCGTACAGCTCGTGCAGGTAGCCAATCTCTCCCCCGAATCCGCCTGCTTCCGTCACACGCTGTGTCGTCGTGGCGGCCCGTTCCGCTGTAGAACTGAGGATCAGATCCGGCCACAGATTCTCTTCATCCAGCAGTCGTCCCATGCGATGCGCGGCGCGCTTGCCTCGCTTGTTGAGGGGGCGGTCTTGGTCTGAGAGCGAATCGTCATCCCAACTGGACTTGGCGTGCCGAAGGATGAGGAGGGTCTTTACGGTTGTGATCATGGCGGGAAGATCGGAGGCGAGAGTGGGGGGAGCAAGGAGCGGGGGATTCCGAGAACAGATGTGTGGATCCCTACGCGGCAATACTTCTAACTGTACAGGTGTACACTTACAAGGATTGTGACCTGAGAGGCCGCGCTAGAGCAAGAAAATGTTTCAGCTGAAACGTGTTGAGGGAGTGTTGATTTGGAGTAGCTCTCCGTCTCTCACTCGCCGTCGGCTCGCGCGGTTGGCATTCGACCCACACATTCACCGCCCGTGGTCCTGACACCAACGAGAGATTCCAGATTGACAGACGAACGCAGGTATAAAGACGACGAAGTCGGCGATATTTTCGCCCGTGCTACTGACGTTGACGGAGCTGGCGTGCCGGCCCGCTCCGCCGGGGAAGGGCTGACACTCGCCGAGCTCCAGGAAGTAGGAGTCGAGGTTGGACTGTCCCCCGATCGCGTCGCCGCGGCTGCTTCGGCTCTGGACGCTCGTATAAGGTCTGTCCCGCGCAGGACTTCACTGGGCGCCCCTGTGTCTGTCGGGCGAGTCGTCGAGCTTCCGCGAGCGGCCACGGATCGTGAATGGCAAATACTGATCGCAGACCTCCGGGAAACGTTTCGCGCGCAGGGTCACGTCACGACGCATGGCGATACGCGTGTGTGGGCCAACGGACATCTGCACGCCTTCCTCGAGCCGACCGAATCCGGACACCGCCTGCGCCTGGGTACGCAAAAAGGCGGGTCGAAAGAGTGGAATGTGGCAGGGGCGACAGGCCTGGCGATCGGCCTGCTCCTTCTCGTTACGAGTGGTCTTGATGCGGCGACATTTGGCGCAACATTCGAGATTCTCATTCCGGGGATGATGGCGCTGGGGGGCGGAGGAATGATCACGGGCAATTTCCTCCGACTGCGACGATGGGCAGATAAACGCGAGCGACAGATGGAGCACATCGCGGATCGTGCACGCGCGCTGCTTTCGGCACCTGTGTCGGAGGAGGGCCCGGAGTCTTGATGCCTGGGGCCGGCGTCCGATGAGCGACTACGGCCGCGTACAGGATGAAGGACTGGTACGCGCGATCGGCGTTCGAGCTCTGAGTATCAGCATTGTCAACCTTGTGGTTGGCGCCGGCATTTTTGTTCTCCCCGGAGTGATCGCGGCTCAGCTCGGACCAGCCGCAATTGTTGCTTATCTCGTGTGTTCCCTGGTAGTTGCCCTGGTGTTTCTCTGTTTTGCAGAGATCGGCAGTCGCGTCACCCGCAGCGGTGGCGCATACGCCTATATCGAAGACGCATTCGGACCATTCGCGGGCTTCATTGCTTCAATGCTGTTCTGGTTCGGTTGGTCAGCACTTTCAGATGCAGCCATTACTGTCGCCATGGTGGCAACAATCGCTGTAGCGTTCCCGATATTTGCCGAAACAATTCCGCGGGGCATTCTAATCATCGCCCTGGTCTCGTTTCTGGCCGTGGTGAACATAAGGGGCGTCCAATCGGGCGTGAGGCTGTTCGTATTCACTACGATGGCCAAACTTCTTCCACTGCTGCTTCTGCTCGCGGTCGGGCTCTTCGCCATCAACTTCGAGAATCTCGCAATTACGGAATGGCCGTCTATCTCCAGCATTGGCGCGGCCACCCTGGTTCTGTTTTTTGCGTTTGCCGGAGCCGAAACCGGTCTGAGCGTCAGTGGAGAAATCAAGAACCCGTCCAGGACTGTGCCCCTGGGTCTGTTGGTCGGGCTGACAGGAATCCTTGCGCTGTACGTGGGCTTACAGACCGTAGCGCAGGGGGTACTCGGCGCGGAGCTGGCAAATAACATAGAAGCGCCACTCGCCGCCGTCGCGACGGAAGTGTTCGGCGAATGGGGCGCCAAAATGCTCCT
>JBDHMQ010000291.1:0-2354 GCA_039656095.1 Gemmatimonadota bacterium
CGTCGACTCAGATGTTGCGGAATTCCTCGGGAACGAACGTGCATTTGCTCGGGGAGAGGTGGAAATTGATCGATCGGATTTTCATGCGACGGCCGACAGTGCGCAGTTCGATCGAGGGGAGGGGCATTTGTACGGAGATCCCGTGGTCACATCGCATGGGATGAATCTGGCAGGCGACAGCATCGTCACTACCTTCGTGGACGGCGAACTGGACGTCGTTCATGCTATGGGCGACGCACATGCCACTGGAGACGATCTGGATCTTAGGGCCGCCGAAATCCTCATCGATATCGGACCCGAAGATGTTGAGCATGCGTGGGCGTTTGGCGAAGGAAGATCGCTCGGGGCTACGGGTGACTTCGTCATAGCGGGAGATTCTCTCGACTTTGCGTTTGCCGGTGGCGAGATCGATTCGGTCACGTCCGTGGGTGAAGCGCGAGCCTTTCAACTGAACGAAGAACGATCTCCCGATGAAGAACTGACGGAACCAGAGACCACGATTACCGCGGGTGCCGACTGGCTGGATGGTAACAGCATCCGGGGCTGGTTCGAATCCTCGCACAACACTGTCGATCCTGAATCCGCGCAGCGACAAATGCGGAGACTCCTTGCTCTCGGATCGGCCCGCTCGCTATTCAGTGGTGTGCGAGACTCCACCGCCACGGATCGTCGTTCCCGCAGTTACCTGCTCGGCTCTTCAATAGACATTCTGTTCGTCGACGGTGAACCCGATCGGGTCATTGCCGATCAGGCAATCGGCATTTTTCTGGAGCCGTCGTCGAGTCCCGGGGGAACGACCCGTGAATAGCGTACTGAAGGCAGAGGGCCTGGTGCGCCGATTCGGTCGGCGGCGTGTCGTGGATGAGGTTGATATTGAGGTGCGGCAGGGGGAGATCGTCGGGCTTCTTGGTCCAAACGGGGCAGGGAAGACGACAACATTCTATATGATCGTTGGTTTGCTGGAGGCCAACGCCGGACGCGTATCTCTCGACGGCAAAGACCTCACGAAGGTGCCGATGTACCAGCGAGCGCGAGCCGGTATTGGATACCTGTCCCAGGAACCTTCGATATTCCGTCGACTGACGGTCGAGCAGAATATCATGGCAATTCTCGAGACCCTGAAGCTCACGAAGAAGGAGCAGCAGCGGCGACTGGACGAACTGCTTGATGAGTTATCGATTGGCCATCTACGGAAGAGTATGGCCTACTCTCTTTCAGGCGGTGAGCGACGACGTTTGGAAATCACTCGGGCGCTGGTTACTCAGCCGAAATTTATGCTTCTTGATGAGCCATTCGCTGGTGTGGATCCCATCGCTGTCGACGACATCCAGAGGATCGTCGCCGGTCTGCGTGATCGAGGGTTGGGTGTGCTGATCACAGATCACAATGTCCGTGAGACACTGTCAATAACGGACCGGGCCTACCTGATGTTTAAGGGCCGTATCCATATCGAGGGACCCGCAAGTCGACTTGTGGAGGACCCCGAGGCCCGAAAGCTCTACCTGGGGATGGACTTTCAACTCTGAATTCGACTTCAAGTCGATCCAGCCGGTCTCGATCGAGGATCGCGGCACGAGATTGAGGGTCTGCCAGCAAAGGATGTGCCAGACCCTCGCCGGGTGGAACGCCGACACCCTATATTCAGTACTGCATAGCGAACAGCCGTAATCCCTCACATAGAAATGGGGCCATGAGCGACTCTCGGTGGGGACTCGGACAGAGTCTCGGCATGCGACAGGAAATGAAAATCAATCCACGCCTCTACCAGGCGATGGATTTGTTGTATATGCCTCTTATGGACCTGCAACAACATTTAAAGCAGGAACTTCTCGTCAATCCCTTCCTTGAATTTACCGATCTGGAAGATGAGTTGGAGGAGGAGCAAAAAGAGGAAAAAGAGCAGGACGAAGATGAAATGGATTGGGAGGAAATTCTCCTGAACGGGTTTGATGTCGGCGGTCGTCGCAGTCAGTACGAGGACCGTGAGACGTTTATGCCAACGCCAGATACGCCACCAGATTTGTGGCAGCATCTGCGTGACCAGATCAGTCTGCTGACTTTGGGACCACGACTTCAACTCCTCGGCGAAGAACTGATCGGCAATATTGACCGAGAGGGCTTTCTCAGCTGTACGGTCGATGAAGCCGTGTGGTCGCTAAACGACCACCTCGAGACAAACGAACCTGAGGTGTGGAAGGAAATAGAACCGTACACGCTCGAAGAATCTGAGCAGGTGTTGCGGGTCGTTCAGGGTTTCTACCCGAGCGGAGTTGGCGCCAGAAACTTGCAGGAGACTCTGCTCATTCAGTTGCGCGAGCGGGGCGACACCGATGGACTGGCATATCGTCTCGTCA
>JBDHMQ010000292.1:0-4370 GCA_039656095.1 Gemmatimonadota bacterium
ACTCATCAGCGGGAAGCACGACATAACGGGAAGCACCCTCTTCAACCGTTATGGTTTCATGAATGATCAGCTCCCTGGCCAGAACGTCCTGAGTCAGTGTTCCAGCATTGCGGATGGCATCACACCATTCGGAGGCGCTGCCGTCCAGCGCGGGAGGTTCCGGTCCATCCAGATCGATCTCGAGATTGTCGAGTCGAAAAGCGGCGACAGCGGCCATGAGATGCTCCACCGTGCGAACAACTCGCTCACCCTCACCGATGACCGTTTGCCAGTCGACTCCGCTGACAAGCGACACGTCCGCGTTGATCGTCGGCTGTCCGTCAAGGTCAATGCGGCGAAACACAATTCCTGTGTCCGTCGCCGCCGGTCGAACGGTAGCCCGCGCAGCACCACCACTGTGGAGACCCCGGCCTTCCAACGAAAACCCGGAAGCAATTGTCTGTTGAAATTCTGGGATCTGTGTGGATGGGTCCTGAGTCATGCCTCTCCGCCGTCGGTGTCCTCGCCTGCCCGTTCCAGCGCCTTGAGGCGTCGGAGTAGATCGGGAAGCTTGTAGAACGCCGACGTCGCGCGCAACCACTCTCGGTGTGGACGAGCTGGCCTGCCACTCCACATCTCGCCGGCCGGAATGTTCGTCATAGTAGCGCTGCCGGCCCCGATCGCTGCTCCCTCCGCGATGGTCAGGTGTCCTGCCACGCCAACTTGTCCCCCGAGGCGAACCCCGTCGCCAAGCACGCTGCTACCAGCGATACCTACTTGGGCGACGATATAGCAGTTACGTCCTATTTGGCAGTTATGACCGATATGAACCAGGTTGTCGATCTTCGTTCCTGAGCCGACGATGGTGTCGCCCAGCGCCCCCCGGTCAATCGTCGAATTTGCACCAACTTCGACATCATCCTCCAGAATGCACTTGCCGATTTGCTGGAGCTTTACGGGCCCATCCGGGCCGTTCGTGTATCCGAATCCATCAGATGAAATGCGCGAACCACAATGCAGACGAATGCGATCCCCCAGTACGGCCCCTTCAAGAACTGAGCAGCCTGGGTCGATCTGCGTGTCTTCGCCGATCGCGACGCCGTGTCCGATGTATGAATGAGCCCCGATCGTTGAACCCGCCCCGATGCATGCGTCGTCACCTATGACCACATATGGCCCGACACCAACCCCCGGGCCCAGAGTCACATTCAGGCCAAGAACGGCCGAAGGATGCACCCCCTCAGCGAGACGACGACGTGGGTGGAACATCTCGAGAAGTTGCGCGAACGCCAGCTCCGGATTGTCGACTCGAATCAAAGTCTTGCCAGTTGTCGCAACATCGAGGTCAGACGGAACAAGGATCGCTGCAGCAAGGGTCCCCTCAAGAAAGCGCACGTACTTGGGTCCCATGACGTAGGTCAGCTGCTCAGGACCCGCAGAGGTTACCGGGGCAAGGCCACTGACCGCCTTGCTTGGATCGCCCTGGACCCTCCCGGAAACGCACTCCGCAAGTTCCTGCACACTGAAAGTCATCCGGTACTCCGACTCAGATTACGGCTGGGCGGATGCAGTACTGTCCGAAGCACCGAGACGTTCCTTGACGAGATCGGTGATATCCAACGAGGGATCTGCAGCCACGACGCCTTCTGTGGAGATGTCGAACACCATGGCGTAATTCCGCTCGCCGCGGATGGCTTCGATAGCGTTACTGACGTTCTCAAAAATTGGGCGGAGGAGATCCAGTTGCCGCTGGCCGGCCCGCGTTTCCATCTCCGCTTGTCGCGCCTCGAGCTGGCTCTGCAGACCACGGATCTCGCCCTGCTTCTGCTCCTTAGCCTGCGGGCTCAGCAACGCCTCTTGCCGCTGATAGTCGCGAAGCAGAGAATCGACAGCACTTGCCTGAACCTGCAACTCTGTCCGCATATCAGCAATTTCACGCTCGAAAGTCCGCTGGGCCTCAGCGTGCCCCGGAGTCGACTCTATGATATCTGCGGAATTCAGGAACACGAACGTCGTGCCCGCAGGAGGACCATCCTGGCCCAGAACCGGCGATATTGAAAGAAAGAGGACCGCTGCGGCCCCACCAATGTGACGGAGATACGACATGCGCATGAGCTCCTGTAAGGTTCCGTTGTTCTTCAAAAGTGCCATAATCGCCATTGTATCAGCGACGCTCAGAATACCCGCCCGAAGCGGAAGTGCAACTGCCAGCCCGGGTCCGGCCGGCCAAGTACATCTCGCCGGTCGAAGCCGTAGGCGTAGTCTACACCGATAGGTCCAAAGGGTGTCACCAGGCTGGCTCCGAACCCTGCGCCGACAAGTAGATCCGTCGGATTGAATTCGCCAGCACTCTTCCAGATGTTTTCACCCACGCGATCGATACTTCCGACAGGAGCACTGCGCGGAATGTGCCCGTTAGGAGTGATCGTGGCCTCCTCGTAACCGCGAACTTGCTGGCCTACTTGCGTTCCGCCACCGAAGAATCGCTCCACAAAGAACGGATTGTCACCTGTCACAAGACCGGCGCGAAACGACAGGCCGAGAACGAGCTCAATCGGTACGCTTGTAGGCCCTCCGCCTATCCGACCAACTGGCGCAAACCACTCGCTGTTGAAATCGAATTTGCCATAATCTCCGTCGCCACCCAGAAAGCCACCGGTGAACCGAGCCGAAATCGAATTCCGATTACCCGAAGTTGGAAACAGCCCTCCGCTTCGCGTATCTCGGACGAGTCGGAAACTGGTGGTGCTCCGCGTTCCCTGTGTAAGAGTTGTCTCTTGCCCAGGCTGAATTCCGAAGGACTCAAGGTCGCTCACTTCGTCGTTGAATATTGAGTAGCCGACGAAGAATCGCGTGGAGCGGAGATCCAGGATTGGAAACCCGACCTCCGTGAACCCACCGGTCTGGCGACGGTCACCAAGATTGAAGGTCTGAAACCGATCTCGGGAGCTCTGAAGGCCAATCGACATGCTGGTTCTAGAGGAAAAGAACTCCGGGTCGGTATAGCTGAGCTCGATATCCTGCGAGTTACGCCCGAACAGCCAACGGAAATGACCATTCTTTGCCTGGCCGAACAGGTTTGGTTGATCGTACCCGATAAAACCTGCCAGTCCAGTAACTCCTGCCGCACTCAAACCGAAATTAATGTTGCCAGTCTGCTTTTCCTTTACACGATACACGATATCAATATCACCGTCATCGCGCGGGTTGATTTCGATGGCCTGGTCTGGAGGAAGCGTCTCGAAGAATCCGAGAGACTGAATGTTTCTGATGCTCGAAATCAATAGTTGCTGCGAGTAGATATCGCCGGGTAACGTCAGCAGGATCTTGCGGATCACCCGGTCATGAGTGAAATCATTGCCGACGATGGTTACGGATCGGATATAGGCGGGAGGCCCTTCTGCGATACGCCAGCTGACATCTACTGTGGGAAAGTCATTCAGACTGTCTGCAGGGTTCTTGTCGATGTTCGGAATGACCTGGGCTCGCAGGTACCCTGCGTCTCGATAGAGGTCGTTGATATTCTGCGTGGCCTCTTCAAACCCTGCCCTGTCAAATGGCTGGAGCTCTCCCACCGGCTGCCCATTCTCGTCGAGCTGTCCGTCCCGAGCCGGCTGAAAATACGCACTAAGCTGTGAAACCGGGAATCGGGAATTGCCGTCGATCTGAAGGCTACGCAACCGGTATAGATCCCCTTCATCAACGAGGATCTCAATGCGCCCCTTTCCTGTGCTCCGGTCCACAAGGATCGTGTCACCGAGCACCTGCATGTCGATGTAACCCTTGCTGCCGTAATAAGCGGGTAGTCGCTGAGCAAGGTCAGCCCGATACTCATCTTCGTGCAACTCGCCTGGGCGAAACCAGAAGAAGCCCTCCTCAACCGTCATACGACTCCGAAGGTCTTCGCTGACGAGGGCTTCGTTACCGACGAAATCGACACGAACCAGTGCTAGCCGCGGTCCCTCGTCGACTAGGAAAGTGATGTCGAATTGATCAAGGCCCGTCGGATCCGGCGTCATGACGGTGTCCACCGCGGCCTGCGGAAATCCCGCATTGGCCAGTTTCGATCGAATCAGCACACGGGCACGAGCTATGCGCGATGGATCCATCGCGGTACCGGCAACCAGTCCTGCAGAGTCGCGAATGGCGTTGACGCTTGTGTGTTCGAGACCTTCGAAATGGTACTGACCCACTACCGGACGCTCGGCCACCCGGATGTAGAAAACCGCAGGCGTGTCAGGCGTGACGCTGACCTGAATGTCGGAAAACTCTCCCGTGGCGAACAGGCGTTGAATCGATGCCTGAATATCCGGACCATTGACCACATCGCCAACCCTCAAACGAGCGATTCGGCGGACACTTTCCGGCGAATAGCGATTGACCCCAGAGAC
>JBDHMQ010000293.1:0-2321 GCA_039656095.1 Gemmatimonadota bacterium
TTCATGCTTGAGCGGCACCAGATTGAAGGTCGAGAAGCTGGCGAGATAGCGGCCGACCTCAGGACCGCCTACGACCAATACTGCACGGCGACCGTTTAGCTAAATGAAGCCTGCTGAGGTATCGGGGTGTCCGCGCGAGTCATGCTTGCGCGTGTTCAGAGAAGGAACGACGACAAGCCATAGCACGGCTACGGCGAGGAGGAGAGACGAACAATCAACCGCGCAATCACTACTCGCCCGAAGGGTTACGACGGCACAGAGCCGTCTCCTTCGTTGGCGCTCCTGTGCGTAGCTTTCGCTATGCCTGCGTCACGCCGCCTCGGATGAGGCCCTGTGGCGCTCGTAACGCGGCTCGACCCAGTTCCTCAACAGGCTTCTAAGGAATACCAGCATGTCCGACCGACCCGCTGTCTACGTGCTTCCCGGGCTACGGAGTCCATTCACCAAGATCGACCGCGGACTCGACAAGCTGGATGCCCTGAAGTTGTCGATCCCTGTCGTGCAGCAGACGGTGGTGGGTTCTCGAGGCGTAGGCCCTCACAGCGTGAGCGACGTTGACCTCGTCGTCTGGGGCTCGGTCATCCCTACCCTGGCGATCAGCAACTGGGCACGGGAGGTATGGCTCGATGCAGGGCTGGATCCGCGGGTTCCGGCGCTGACGATGGTACAGCAGTGCGCAACGAGCATTGCCGCAGCCACACACGCCGCGGCTCAGATTGCCGACGGACACCTGGACCTTGTTCTATGTGGCGGCGTGGAGTCCATGTCGGCCACGCAGGTCGGTCTGTCTCGTTCATTCAGCCAGAAGCTGCGTCGGGCCGGACAGGCCAGAAGTCCAATTCAGGCATTGAAAGAACTGATGAAGCTGAGACCCTCAGATATCCGTCTCAACATTCCTGCGGTTGAAGAGCGCACTACCGGCAAGTCAATGGGCGAACACACCGAGGAGATGGCCCGCGACTGGGAGATTCTGCGGGACGCCCAGGACGAGTTTGCTGTGGCTAGCCATCACAACGCAGCACGCGCCGGGGCCGACGGGTTCTTTCGGCCGTTACTCGTGTCTCCAGGAACTTTCGACGTCGACGCTGACTCGATTCCCCGCCCTGACACGACTATCGAGGCGATGGCCAGGCTCAGACCGGCGTTCGACAAACAGAACGGAACGCTCACGGCGGGCAATTCATCTCCGCTGACAGACGGCGCGGCTTGCTGCTGGGTCGCCTCGGAAGCCGGCATAGCCAGACTCCCCGACAGCCTGCAACGGGTCCGTCTGGTAGATTGGGAGATCGCGGCGATTGATCCCCGCCTTGATGGCCTGTTGATCGCACCGGCCATCGCGATCCCCCGCATGCTTGCCCGCAATCACCTGTCGTATGGCGATATTGACTTGTGGGAGATTCATGAAGCGTTCGCCGCCCAGGTCCTGTGCACGATCAAGGCTCTCGAGGACAAACCGTGGATACGCGAGAAGTCAGGCGTTACAGCTGAGCTTGGCTTGTTTCCACGCGAGCGCATCAACCCTAACGGCGGCAGTGTCGCGATAGGACATCCGTTCGCCGCGACCGGTGCTCGCCTGCTGTCTCAGGCCGCCGTTGAACTAGCCGGGATGCCAGCCGGTTCGCGATGCGTGGTAAGTGTGTGTGCTGCAGGCGGTCTGGGTCACGTCGCGCTGCTCGAATCCATCGGCTGAGCCGGCGCCGGATACCGGGCGAGCCAGGCGAGACGCACGGCTGCAACGAACACGGCGGCTCCCAGACCGACATGGGTCGCCCGTAGATCACTGGGCAGATTCATCAGTACCATCGCGGCACCTGCGGCCAACTGCAGAACAACTACGATTGCCATGATCAGGGCCGGGCGGCGCAGCCCAGGATCGGACGGGCGACTCCTGCTGATCATGGAGGGCAGTATCAAACACCAGGCGACCAACCCGTATGCGGCCACGCGGTGCGCCCAGTGCGTGTGAACCAGCGGATTCCCATTGCTGCTTGGGAATACCGCCCCATTGCACAGCGGAAATCCCTGGCACGCCGGACCCGCTTCGAGGTTTGCCGTAAGCGCGCCGAGGAGTACGACGACCAGGGCCGCGACGGCTGTCCACCAGGCAAGTCGAACCGCACCATCATGCACCAGCGCCCGATCCGGGCCGTACGATTCGCTCGTCAGCACGATTAACGTGGCCAGCAACAGCATGGCTGTGACCAGATGAATGATCACCGGGGCAGGTGGTAGATCGAGCCACACGGTTATGGCACCAAGCAGGATCTGGATGACCAGCAAGACCACGGCCAACATCGCCAACCGCCAGAGTCGTATGCCGG
>JBDHMQ010000294.1:0-4012 GCA_039656095.1 Gemmatimonadota bacterium
AGCGGCGAGTCGGAGTTCGGCATCCCAGCGCTTACCAGTCCCTATGAGCCCGGGTCGACAGCCAAGATGGTCCTCCTTGCCACGTTGCTTCAGGAAGATCTGGCACGGCTGGAAGAGTCCATCGATGTCGAGGGTGGGACCTATCGTACACCATATCGCACGATCACCGATGTCCATGAGTACGACAGCCTCTCGGTGGCCGAGGTAATTCTGCACTCCAGTAACATTGGTGCCGCCAAGCTCTCCGAGCGGATCGAGCCCGGACTGCAGTACAGCTACCTGCGAGATTTTGGATTCGGCACACCTACCGGTATCGAAACCGCCTCGGAGTCCGCCGGAATACTGCACAGACCATCGGAGTGGAGCCTGTTGAGCCAGCAGTCGCTTGCGTATGGCTACGAGATGACGGTGACTTCGATACAGCTGGTCGCGGCATATGGAGCACTCGCCAATGGCGGCATTCTCATGCGACCGACCTTGATACGGGAAATTCGTACTGCTGACGGGCGCGTGGAGTTTCAGGGTGAACCCAGGTCGGTCCGACGAATCATAGACGAGCGGGTAGCGGCTCAGATCACACAGGTACTCACAGAAGTTGTCCGCAAAGGTGGGACGGGTGACGAAGCCGCTCTGCGCACCGTTGACATCGCGGGTAAGACCGGGACATCAAGGATCTCGGAGGGGGGATCCTACTCCAGCGGTCGATATGTCGCTTCTTTCGTAGGCTACGTTCCGGCAGAAGACCCGCAGCTCGTGATTCTGGCGAAGCTTAATGATCCCAAGAGCACGATTTATGGAGGTGCGGCAGCTGCACAAGTCAGCCGTACCGTGATGCAGGCGATCGTGGCTGCCGAGGAGTCCGGATTTCTTTCCGGGCAACTCGCCCGGGGTTCCTCCGCTCGGTACGACTGGTCCTCCCCCAAGCCGATGGCTGCCGCAGACCGGAGTCCCTACAGGTTTGCCTCCACAGATGCAGTCCAGATCGTTACAGCTTCCCGAAATGAGTCGAGTGGAGTTGCCGTACCCGACGTTCGCGGCCGTGCGCTTCGGACAGCCATCACTCTGCTTCATGAAGCCGGGCTGGAAGTAGAACTCGACGACAACGTCCCGGAGCGCGTACGGAGCAGCCAGCCTGCAGCTGGGTCTTTCGTCGTGCCTGGAGCCACCATTCTGCTGCACTGACAGTGGTGGGGCTCGGGGCGCTGAAATTGGCAGAGAAGCTTGTCGGATCAACGTGTAAGAATCTTGACGGAGGAAGTGCGGATCCCTTGATCACCATGTGCGGCGCTGAGTCTCGGCTTCGGGAGAAGAACATATCGTTCTCCTGGGTCGGACAACCCCCCGAGGGATTCGTTGCGCTACGCGTGGATTCAAGAAATGTCCATCCGGGAGATCTATTCTGCGCGCTGTCTGGTTCTGCGCTGGACGGCCATGCATTCATTGAAAACGCTGCCGCCGCAGGAGCTGTAGCTGCGATTGTTGAGCAGGAAACGGAGGCAGTGATCCCCACGCTCCGTGTGTCTGATTCGAGAGCGGCTGCCGCCCACGTGGCTTCTTTCGCTGCTGGTGATCCAGCTTCAGATCTGAAGGTAATCGGTGTGACCGGGACCAATGGCAAGACCACTACGGTCTTGCTTCTCCGCCACTTGCTCGGAGGCATGGGGAAAGCCGCCGCACTCGGAACCCTCGGCCTGTTCATGCCCAACGGATCACACCTGGCACGGGCGCGAATGACCACGCCGGGTCCAATCGATTTGACCGCGGATATCAAGACAGTGGCAGGCTCGGGAGCGGACTTTCTCGCCATGGAAGTCTCATCGCATGCGCTCGACCAGCGGCGTGTCGAGGCGCTGCAGTTCTCTGTCGCTCTATTTACCAACCTGTCCCATGAACATCTCGACTATCACCCCGACATGGACTCGTATAGACAGGCGAAGCTCCGGCTGGTCGATCTCCTGCTACCTGACGGAACCGCGGTAATCAATGCAGAGGATCCTGCATGGAAATCCTCTGTGTTTTCCCACGTGAACACGCTGACGTATGGGCAAATCGCCCACTCCGACGTGCGGGCGGAAGACGTGTGTCACACTCCAGAGGGGAGCCGTTGGACGTTGATCACTCCTGACGGCAGCGCTCCGGTAGCACTCCCGCTTCTCGGGGACTTCAATGTCTCCAACGCGTTGGGTTCCGCGGCCGCGGCTCATGCACTCGGCGCAGACACTGCCGCCGTCGCGGCTCGGCTGGCCAGTGCCCCACAGGTAGCGGGTCGCATGGAAGTTCTTGCCCGGTCCCCCGGTCCCCTGGTGGTCAGAGACACACGGGAAAGACTCACTGTCGTCTTCGGCTGTGGCGGAGACCGTGACCGCGCAAAGAGGCCACTGATGGGCGAGGCCGCTACTTCGGCTGCGGACCGGGTGATTGTTACGACGGACAATCCCCGCATGGAGGACCCTCACCGGATCGTCGAGGACATCACCGCAGGTTTGAGCCCCGCTGACTTCGAGGTTATGGAAGACCGCACGGAGGCCATCGAGCAGGCAATTCTGCCCGCCCGAGTTGGTGACGTCGTACTTCTCGCCGGCAAGGGTCACGAGACGTACCAGGACATCCGCGGCACGAAGTACCCATTCGACGAGGTGAGCATCGTTTCTGCCGTGACGGAGAGGCTCACATGAGTGCCACGTTTGAGAGCCATGAAATCCTCCGCGCTCTGGGCCTGCCGCCCGGATCCGGGACTCGACATTACACCGGTGTCTCAATCGATTCGCGTGAAGTCCGGTCAGGACACCTGTTCGTCGCTCTCCAGGGTGCCAGGGTCGATGGGTCGGACTATCTGGAGCAAGCAGCACGCAGCGGAGCAGTCGGCGCAATCGTACCCGCAGACCTTGAGGTGCCGGACCTCCCTCTGGAATGGTTCGCCGTACCGGATACCCTGCGGGCGCTGGGTGATCTTGCCCGGTTTGCACGCCGTCGAGCAGGAGCACGAGTCATCGGCGTGACCGGAAGCTCCGGTAAGACCACGGTGAAGGAAATGCTGGTCCTTGCTCTTAGCGAGGCGTATCAAACCTGGGCTACGCCTGGGAACCTGAATAGTCTGACCGGCCTGCCTCTCGCGATACTGCGATCCGATTCTGAAGCTCGGTACTGGGTGCTGGAGTTGGGAAGCAGCGCGCCGGGTGAAATCGCCCGGCTGACTGCCATCGCGGAACCAGACGACGTCGTTGTAACCACAGTTGGCGCCGCTCACCTCGAGGGCTTCGGCGACGTAGACGGAGTGCTACGAGAGAAACTCTCTCTCGTCCGAATGGCGCACGCTACGGGTTGCACGGTGGTAGGCGAGTTGCCGGCCGAACTCGCTGCTGCTGCCCGCCAGATTCGCGAGCACGTCGTAGTGGCCGGCCTCGGACCGGACGCTGACTTCCGTCCAGACCGATATGAGATAGGTGCCGAGTCTGTGGGCTTTGAGCGGTCGGGCGTCGAGTACCGCCTGCACGTTGGGGGCGAGCATCATCTTCGGGATGCCTTGTTGGCCGCGGCGATGGCCGAACAACTGGGTGTTGAGTCGGCCGCCGTGGCTCGCGGGTTGGCCAGATTTCGTCCGCTCGGGATGCGTGGGGCTCTGATTCGAGCGGGTTCCTTGACGATCGTCGCGGATTGCTACAACGCCAATCCCGAGTCGTTCGAGGCAGCTATCAAATACTGTGAAACCTCGTTCCCCGGACGTCCACGCAGCGCCGTTGTCGCCTCAATGCTCGAGTTGGGCGCTGATTCGGCAGAAGCCCATCGCGATGTTGCCCGTCGTCTGCTCGATGCCGGATTCGAGCGGATCTACGCCCTTGGTGAATTTCGCGGAGCATTTGAACAGACCTCCAACGGTACCGATCGGGTAGCCGCCGCTTCCTCGGTAGCGGAGGCCGTGGCCGGAATCGCAGACGGAATCAGCGAGGGAGAAGTCGTCCTGGTAAAGGCCTCACGTGGAGAGCGGCTGGAGCGCGTCGTCGAAGGCCTGGTC
>JBDHMQ010000295.1:0-2392 GCA_039656095.1 Gemmatimonadota bacterium
CATGATGAGCCTCCTGAGATTTGTCGATTTAAGTGAAAAAAGATGAAGTGCAACATGCGGACCACTAGACTCGCCGGCGTCACTCTATTCGGCCTCCTGCTCCCGGTCATCGCCGGATGTGCCGGTGAGGGCACAGCTTCGCCGGGACTCAAAGCGAGAGTCGACACGATCCGTGGCATCGAGCACCTCCATTATCCGGAGACGGGAGCGACCGCACTTCCGTGGCGCTTTGACACGGTCGCGGTGATCGGCGGGTTCAACGTTGACGATCCAGACAAGCAGTTCGGCCAGGTAAGCAGCAACGGTCTGGCATCAGATGCGGCCGGAAACCTGTACGTGTTCGACAATCAGGGAAGACGCATCATCGCCTTCAGCCTCACGGGCGAGGTCATCGGTATCCTGGGACGCGAGGGCGAGGGACCGGGTGAAATCGGTACCGGTGGAGGAGTATTGGCCATGGGCCCGGGCGATACGCTGTGGCTCGCCGACGGCTCGAACCAACGGATCACGCTGTTCCCGACCACCGGCGGTGAGGTAAGCTCGATCTCGATGACCGAGGGGACCAAGGGCTTCAGGGGACATCTCAGGACCGTTGAAGGAGGTGTACTCGTCCTGATGAACCCGTTCAGCGTTTCGCCAGGCAAACAAGTGACCGTACCCCCCCGCCCTCTGGTTCACATTGATCGTGATGGCAATGTCACGGACACGCTCTGGAGCGTACCTGCAGCAGAAATGGACCTGGCTACGGTTACGGTTGGCAACAACAAACGCATGGTGCTGTCGATCCCCCGCCGCTTCTCTCCCGTTTTCTCATACGACCGGTTCTCCGACGGCGGCCTCGTGTTGCATGACCAGGCGGCATACGACCTTCGGTTGCTCGCCGCGGACGGCAGCGTGCAACGGGTCATTCAACGCGAACCTTCACCCCGGCCCACGACGAACGAAGATCGCCAGACAGCGATTGACGAGATGCTCGAGCTCGCAGACGAACCGAAAGGTGACTTTGTCAGACAGATAGCCGGCGCCACGACGTTCCACGACATCATCCCGCGAATCAACATGCTCCGGCTCGACCAGGTAGACAGGATCTGGGTCGGCGTGTCTGAGACGACTCCGGAAGTGAACGACCGTGTCGACGTCTACTCGCGAGATGGACAGCTACTCGGCGAACTGTACGGCATGGATCTGCCCGATCTGTTCTTCGGCAATGGCTACGCAGCGCTCATCGTGGAGGATGACCTGGACGTCCAGCAGATTCTCATCCTGAAGCTCGTCGAGACAAGCTGAACTCGCTGCGCGCGGGATCCGGACAACCAATTCCGGTCGTTAATCGTCGAACGGGTATCACTCGTATTCCCTGACCACAAAACGGAGTTTCATGATGCGGTCCAATAGACTCGCAAGCGGCATTCTCTTCAGCCTTCTGCTCCCCATCATCGGCGGATGTGCCGGTGAGGGCACAGCGTCCGTCGGTCTCGAAGCGGCAATCGATACGATCGGCGGCATTGAGCGCCTGCACTACCCGGAGACCGGGGCGACCACGCTGCCGTGGCGATTCGACACGGTGGCGGTCATCGGAGGGTTCACCGAGGGCGATCCCGACAAGCAATTTGGCCAGGTGTTCCGGCACGGTTTGGCGTCCGACGCGGCCGGCAACCTGTACGTGTTCGATAACCAGGGGAAGCGGATTATCGGGTATACCATGGCGGGCGATGTCATCGGCACCTGGGGACGCGAGGGCGAGGGACCGGGCGAGATCGGCGCCTGGGGCGGTGTCCTGACGGTGGGTCCGGGTGACACACTGTGGCTGGCGGACTCGTCGAACAAGCGAATCACATTGTTCCCGACCGATGGTGGAGATCCGACATCGATTCCGGCTCCCGACGGAAGTTCCGGTTTCTGCGGCAAAATCGTGGTTGTACCGGACGGGCTACTCAGCATGATGAGCTCGTTTACTTTTTCACCCGGAGCCGATGCGAAGATGCCGGACCGTCCGCTCGTCCACGTCGGACGTGACGGCACGGTCATGGACACACTGTTCAGCGTACCGGCGACGGAAACGGACCTGGTGACGATTACCAGTAGCGGCAACACGATGGTGATGATGATGTCGCGACAATTCTCGGCGAACTTCTCGTACGACAGGTTCTCGGATGGTGGCCTCGTCAAGCAGGACCAGACGGACTACGACGTCCGGCTGGTCGCCTCAGACGGCACCGTGGAGCGGATCATCCAACGCGACCCTGCGCCTCGAGCGGTGACGGAAGAGGATCGTCAACGGGTGATCGACGAGATGCTCACACCTCGTGACGGCGGCCGAAGCCACGACATTTTCAGACGTCATTCCTCCCATCAATACCCTGATCCTCGATCAGGCGGACCGGATCTGGGT
>JBDHMQ010000296.1:0-2668 GCA_039656095.1 Gemmatimonadota bacterium
CGCACCAGCTGATCCAGAACACCATCCAGACCACCGTAGACCGAGATGTTGCCCACCTTTTCGGTGACCTTCTCCAGGGTCTCCAGCTCCTTCAGGCGCAGGGCGGTCGGGTTGCCCTCCATGACCTTCGCAGTGTTCAGCAGCGAGCGGGTCGCGTTGGTCTCCTCGCGGCGGCGGATCACGTTCGCCTGAGCGACCTTCTCCGCCTCCACCACCTTGCCCAGGATGTCCTTCATATCACCCGGCAGGATAATGTCCTTGACACCGATACCACGCACCTCGATGCCGATCTCCGCGAACTTGTCACGCACGTCCGCGAAGACCTCCTGGTCCACGGCACCCTTTTCCTCCAGCAGCGCATCCAGAGTACGGGTACCCACGGCTGCACGCAGACCGAACTGCAGCTCCTTATACAGGAAGTCCAGCGGGTCCTTGGCAGTCTGATACGCAGCGCCACCTTGTCCTTGGTCAGAATTTCCTGACCGCCGACCTCCAGCGCACGCACACGCAGGTCAACCAGCGCCACGTTAATACCGCGGATGAACTTCCAGAACACGTGCAGACCCGGCGCCAGCTCACGGACCAGCTTGCCGTCCACGAACAGCAGACCGACGTGGCCGTCCGGGACCTCGCGCATGTACACGGCCTTATCGTTCAGTGCCACGCGATTACCCTTGAGCTCGCCCACCAGCGCCTTCGCCAGGCGCGGCTCCACGTCGTAGGTGTCAGCCACATCGATCAGCTGCGCGGTGACATCCACGACACCCTTCCAGAACAGCTCGCGCTGATCCGGACCCATGACGTCCGCAAAGTGACCGTTCTCGAAAATCACAGCAATCTCGTGGTCACGAGTCTCGACCTTGACGAACAGGCGCTCGACATCAGCCACGTAGTGATTGATGAACAGATCAGCCAGGCGGTGCTCGAACTGCGGCGACGCGATGTCGTGCAGGTTGACAGCCAGGCGCATCAGCGGATCGAACATGCGATGGATGCCCGGCTCCAGGAAGCGCACAAAATCACCCTGCTTGAACAGCAGGCCACGCTCGTGCTTACGCACGATAAACTTACGATAGAAAATCATCTTTCTTTCTCCTTATTTTCCTGCACCGTTCCCCATGAACGGTGCCTGCAAATATAAAAAGGGGTCAGACCGAATTTCGTCAATTTCGAAGCTGTACGGCCAAACCTGAATTTCGCTCTTGGCGAAATTCGGCCTGACCCCTTTTCTTTTCCGGCATCACGATAAAATTAGGTGCAATGATCCCCACACTGCGAGCGGAGACAGACGGTGCCGAGGCACCGGATTCGGATCGGCCCGTGCTGACGACGCCACGACGCTCGAAAGCATCAAAGCGGGGTACTGCCAGGCGGAACTGAAGCAGGTGACCGCGGAATTCCGTCCCGCCAGCGCTGGCGGTGCTGTGACCGCATCGCTGCGCGGATCAGCCGAAGCCGACCGTTGCATCAACCGTCACTGGAGATCATCGCTTGGCGGCGATAACCGTCGCCGGCGGGTGGACTCGAACCACGCCCTTTCGGGCTCCCATTGGTGTTGAACGCGGGACTCGAACCCGCAACACACGAATCCTAAGTTCGTTGCTCTTACCATTGAGCTAGTTCCACTGTTGTGGTGCTTGAGTTGCCACGGTTCGCTCGGTACACACCGTGCGATGAATAGCGTAAGTGCGCCAGCCGGGTTCGGAACCCGATGCCGCTGAACGTCGTGCGCTATCCCAAGCTCTGTACACGTGATGCCGGCGCGGATTACCTGATGCTTGCCTATATTGGTCGCCGTCCCCGGACTCGAACCGGGATGCGCCTGGGTCTGAACCAGGCAGGTATGCCATTTCCCTTCAGACGGCTGTTGACTGGTCGTCCCGGTCAGGATCGAACTGACTTCGGCGGTTTATCGGACCACTGCTCTGCCATTGAGCTACAGGACATCTATTTATAAGTGTTGGGACCCCAGCAAGGAATCGAACCCTGGTCGTCGGGATTGGAAACCGCGGCTCTGCCATTGAGCTACTGAGGTAATAAATAAATGGTGTCTGACACGATTTACTTTTAGCTGGAACTCCCGGAACGATTCGAACGCTCATCTCGAGGTTCAGAGCCTCGTATCTTGCCGTTGGACGACAGGAGTGTTGTTGGAGCGACTTGAGGGAATCAAACCCCCGTCCTCAACCTTCGCGAAGTTGCGCTCTATCCGCTGAGCTAAAGCCGCATTGTCTGGTCGCCCGAGACGGAATCGAACCGTCGGTACCGCCTTGTGAGAGCGGAAGTTTGCCACTAACTAATCGGGCACTCTGGTCGTGAGGCCGTGAGTTGCACACGGGTCATCGAGCTTATGAGACTCGGGACAGCTTTCTTTCCTCACGTGATTGAAGGTAGGTGTGGGATTTGAACCCACGGACGGTGTAAACCGCCTGCGGTTTTCGAGACCGCCGCATTCAGCCAGGCTCTGCCAACCTACCGCTGTGTGGTGGACCGTGAAGGATTTAAACCCTCATCTCGCCGGGTAAGAACCGGGTGCTCTGCCGTTGAGCTAACGATCCGTTGAAGAGTGGGGTGAACGACGAGATTCAAACTCGCATCTTCCGGGTTCACGGCCCGGGGCCTTGTCGGTTAGGCGACATTCACCATTGATTGGTCAGGGCGACTGGAT
>JBDHMQ010000297.1:0-2550 GCA_039656095.1 Gemmatimonadota bacterium
GTGGTGCTCCGGAAAGGAAAGTCCGCCGTCTCTCCACTCGGCGAAATTCAAGCCCGGGTAGAGCGCATTGCCGAACTCGAAGTCGAGAGCAGCCGCTGCAAGTGGAGGCAGCAGGGTCGTGGGGGACGAACTAACGCCAATCACGACCGTGCCTCCGTGCTGGAGGGGAAGGTCTTCGGGTGAAGAACTCTGGTCGTCAATCTGTGAATCGGAGCACGCGGTAGCGACGATCGCAATGAGAATCATCAAAGCCAGCAGTCTGTTCACGTCGCGCACTCCACCCAGAGTTCTTGATACCTTATTACATAATTCTCTTATCAGACTAAGGATTCTCGGCACCCATGGGCAATCCTCGGTGACCGGCTACAACTCTCCAGTGCGGGCATTAGCAATATGGTCCACTGCGCTCCGTTGACGTCCAGCAGGACCTGCCCGCACACTAGATGTACTCGAACCACAGGAGCGCTCCGATGAGGCCTCGATCGCATGGCACGGCCAGTCTGCTATTTATTTTCACATTTCTCGTTGTTGGGCCAGCTGCGGCGTTCTCACAGGATGCCCAGGTCCGTGTATCTGAACGTCTCAGGCACAAGAACCGGGTAGCATCTGTCGACCTTCCGGCCAACACGGTCGTAGCCGAATTCACTCTGGCATCTAGAGACGCAGCTCCCGTTCGGGTGCGGGCCGTAAGGCGGACTCCAGCGCGGGTTTCTCGGGAAGTCAGCGCTCCGGCCACGCCGCCAGTCCCCCCCGATCCCGTGGAGCCGCAGACTCTGGACTTGCTTGGAGCGGCGCTAGGCGGCGGTTTCGGTGGCGCTGGTGCGGGTGACTTTCAGAACCCGGGTCCGCCCGTGCTCGATCACATCGAGCTGAGCGCGCGAACCCTGTGGATTAATGAAAAAGGATATCTGGACTTCGTGCTTCCGTATCAACTCAACCCGTCCACGCCGTCGATCAATTTCAATAAGAATTTTCCCGGCGTGATGACCGTGAGGCTCAAGGTCGAGGAAGGGATGACCTATCTCGTCGACTTTGCCGTCAGCAGTTGGGCAAATGGGACGTACAGGGTCGAGACGAGCGGTGGTGAGCAGGAATTCGATGATCCGCAGGGCAAGCTGGAACACGTTCTGGTGGCGCTCAACGCGACGGAAAGCGGTTGGACGAATGTGAGATTCCAACGGCTGGGGGACTCGGGCCACTACCTGTTCACCGTCCACGTCGACCGGATGGAGTAGCTACAACAGCCACCCGGTTCTTATTGCCACTCCGAGCACGACCATGAGGACCCCGATCGTCGTCACCGCGATGATGTGAACGGCCAGCGGCCGCAATGTCTTCGCATCGAGTGCTGGGATGATCTTCAACCGAGCGTGGGCAGCGAGCGCTACAGTAAGTGCGAGCAGGCCAAGTTTCGCTGCGATGAGTGATGCCTGGAGCGTGGCGGGTCGAAACCATGACGCTACGTCCGGGGCCCAATGGTATGCCAGCAACAGACCCGTCAGCACCTGGATCACCAGAGCTGGGATTCCTATGCGTTCGTATCCATCTTCGAATTGACGAATGATAGCAGGATCACGCTCACGGAGTGCTCGGGGCAGTATCGTCAGTGACAATACAAGGTGACCGCCGACCCAGACGGTGGCTGCCAGGACATGAACCAGGATCAGAATCCGGTACACGGTCAGTTGAAAGGCCAGAAGATCGGGGCCAGCAGGACGGCCATGATGCCGAGCAGGATATTCAAGAACAAACCGATTCGCGTGTAATCCGTGAACCGGTACCCACCCGGGCCGTAGACCATGAGGTTGGTCTGGTACCCGATCGGCGTCGCAAAGCTAGCTGACGCTGCCATCATGATCACCGCTACGAAGGGCCACAGGCTGACACCGAGTCCCGCTGCTGTCGCTTGCGCGATCGGAAACACGAGAACAGCTGCCGCATTATTAGTCATGGTTTCCGTAAACAAATTGGTCAGGGCGTACACCGCAGCAAGCGCGAGCAACGGATTGTCACCGGCCACGCCAAGCCAGGCACTTGCCATCGACGAAGCCGCGCCGGACACATCCATTGCCCGACCAATTCCGAGCGCCGCGCCGATTACGATCAGCACGGACCAGTCTACACTCGCGCGCGCCGAGCTTCCTGAGGTGCACCGAGTGATGACCATCAGTGCACCAGCGACGAGTGCCGCCTCGAGCATCGACACGATTCCGAGAGCTGCAACGACAACCATGCCTGCCAGTATTGCTCCGGCAAGCCATGCCTTATCGTTGGGCAAACATGGGCCTGGCTTCCAGCAACAACGTGTCACCGGTGCGAAGCAGAATGTCGCCTACCTTACCTCGGAGCCGCTCACCATTTCTCGCCACGGCTACGACCACCGCTTCATACCTGGTTCGAAAGCGACCGTCTCGAATCGTCCTACCGACGACCGGGCAGCTCGCCGAGACCACGACCTCGACAAGGCTGCGCTCCGGCCTGGGAATGGCAAGCTTCGTCACCTGATCCGGAACGGGTACGAGCCCCCGCATCTGCAACAGATCTGCCATC
>JBDHMQ010000298.1:0-4298 GCA_039656095.1 Gemmatimonadota bacterium
CTTTCTGTGGTCCGGCCGACCGCTCGATCAGCAGATATCCACCGGCCAGAAAGCCGATGAACAGCCACACCCCCGGGTAGGCCTGCCAGGACCAGTCCCAGGCGGTCGCCTGGGCCGAGCACCACCACTGCATTGCTAGAAGCCTGTTGGGGAACTGGGGTCCCCGGCGAGGATTGGCAGGTCGTGCAGCCAATCCTCCTGCCGCGTACCGAATGGATACCGGACGACCAGGCGGTCGTCGGCAGAAAACGCGATCACGGGCGATCCGTGGCCCACCATGTAGTCGTCCGCCGTGGTATCCGGAATACCAGCCGGCGGCAGGCCGAGGCCCATCTGGATGGCGTCCACGACATCCTTCTCACCATACAATCCGACGAAGTCGTTATCGAACGCACCGAGCCACGATCGCAGACGCTCCGGTGTGTCGCGCTCCGGATCGACCGTTACGAATACCACCCGAATGCGGCTGGCCAGTTCGATTCCCAGGTCCCGCTTTACCTCCGCGATACTCGACATGTGAATCGGGCAGACATCCGGGCAGTAGGTATACCCGAAAAACAGCAATGTCAGAAAGCCATCGGTCTCGGCGAGAAAATCGAATTCCCCACCCCGTGCGTCGGCCAGGACGAAGTCAGGCCGCGCCGAAGGATCGGGCATGAGCATCCCGCGCAGGCCCGTATCAGCCGCTCGAGCTGCCGCCTCCGCGCGCTCATCGGCCTCCATGCTGCACCCGGCCGTCAACAGGAGAAGAACGGCCAGCAAGGTGCCGACGCCATGCCAGGCGCCAGGTTTCTCCAGCACTAGCGAATCCGTTTGATTGTTACTGGGGGCAGGCCCGTTTTCACGAGGTCCCGATACTTGGCCCCGATACGCCAGGCGAGTGCCAGCATGACCAGGGCAAGGGCGATGTTGACCATCGCGAAGTGTGCGATGCTCATCGACAGCCAGGTCGTTCCCGCAAACACGAGACCGGCGGAAAGCATGTCGCCCGCCCGCCAGAAGAAGGCATCAATCACCTGCTTCGCCTTGTACTTCTGCTCTCGAGTAAGGGGGAGGAACAGGATGTTACGCACTGTATTCTGGAGCGAATAGTCGAATCCGTTCTCAGCAGTTTTTGCCCACCGCACGGCTGACAGAATCGGAATGAGTGCCAGCAGCACATAACCACCGATCACGATCACCGGAAGAATCATTATGGCGACACGTATTCCGACGTACTTGATGATTCGCGACACGACGAACAGTTGAAGCAGCAGCCCCACCACATTGACGACAGAAAAGAAGTCAGAGTAAAAGGAACCGATGTACTCACCCATCGTCAGCTGCGTTTGTCCGGTCTCGATCGCGTTTCTCGCTGCAGATTCGACGACGCTTCCCAGGAGGTACTCACCCGTCGTGTTCACCCAGTTGATCATCAGGACGAACAGCGCGATCAACAGCAGGTACCGGGTGTTGAACACGAGTGAAAAAGCCCCGCCTCCCGCTGCGGCCGGCGCGGGCGGGATCGTCTGAAATTCGACATCCGGAAGCTCGGGCGGCTCATCTCCTGCCAGTTCCGCGGCTTCCGCTTGCTTGAGTGCCTCCTGCAGGGCCTGCCGCAGGTTCTGGAATTCACCCGTCGCGAGGCGGAACTCACCCGTCGCAGCAGGATTTGTGAGCGTGGACGCCTCGAGTGGCCGGTCCGCCTCGGTTCGGCGTCGTTCGCGACCGTCTACGATGCGGGTCACGACCAGGCTCAAGACCAGTAGCGCTCCAGCAGCCAGCATCGGCAGGTAGATGCCCAGCGGCTCGATCAGGCGACCGACCGCTACACTTCCAAGCACGGCGCCGAGCGATGCGCCGAATTGAACGAGAGGAAACAGCCGCTCGCCTTCGTCATTCGTGTACACATCGTTGGCAAATGCCCAGAACTGCGCCACGACCATCAGGTTGAATACGCCGACCCATAAGAAAAACGGAACGCCCAACGGCACGCCCGCCGACCCCAGTACATAGAACAGGACGAGACAAGCGACAAAGAACAGCGTTACGCGTTCGATGAGTTTTCGGCGTGGCAGACGCTCGGAGAGTTTACTGTACAGCGGCACGGCGGCGAGCAGCATCATTGCTTGAATCGCCGATGCATAGCTCTTCACCTCCGCCCCGCTCTCGCCGATGATCAGGGCCTCGCGGATCGGTTTGATGAAGTAATATGCCGTCAGAACAAGAAATATGTTGAGCCCGAGGAGCAGAGCTCCAGCGCCTTCTCCACTGCGCACATCCCAACACTTCTCCAAAACCTGGCCGGGCTGGCGCTCAGGAACGCGACTTGCATATGGTAAACGCATGATCGCTTCTATGCAGTTAGTGCTCAGTGGCACCATATCAACGCAAGCACTCGACGGATTTCGCAACGTATTGTCGAATACCATTCGAGCTGTGAGTCGATTGACCAACGGCCATGAAACATTGCTTCTGGTCATTTTTGCGATGTTGATCTTGATATACCTGTATATCCGGAAGGCCTGATTCAAGCGTTTTCGCGAAATTCAGGGGCCCGCCGTACCCGCTCATTGAGTTGAGCCGCGAGCATCTCGATCGCCACGGTATTCTCCGCACCAAAAGGAATGATGACGTGCGCGTGCCGTTTGCTGGGTTCGACAAACTCCAGGTGCATGGGCCGCACGGTCTCCCCGTACTGGGCGATCACTGACTCGACGGTACGCTCGCGCTCGCGTGTATCCCGCAGCATCCGCCGGATGAATCTCACATCTGCGTCCGTTTCAACGTAGGCTCGAATCTCACACAGGTCTCGCAGTTCAGGCTCGGCAAGCACCAGGATCCCGTCGACGATGATCACGGCCTGGGGTTCAACACGTTGCGTCTCACTGAGCCGACGGTGGGTTGAGAAATCGTACTGCGGCACCTCTACAAACCTACCTGCGATCAACTCCTGAAGATGCTCCACCAGCAGAGACGTCTCCAGGCTGTCCGGGTGATCGTAGTTGATACGTGCCCGTTCTTCGAGCGGCAGTTCGGCATGGTCGCAGTAATACCAGTCGTGGCGTAGCAGGCTCACCGAAACGGCCGGCGCGCGATCCAGCATCTGCCGGACCACGGTCGACTTGCCGGAGCCGCTGCCGCCCGCCACACCAATGACGAGCGGCCGGCTCACGTTGGAATCGCCTTGAATCCTATCGTTCGTAGTGCCCTCAGTCTTTCCGTGCCTGATGCGCGGCGGCGGACTTGATCCACGGCTTGCGCTCGAAGTAGCTCTTTGTCTCATCGGCTACCTGCGGCGCTAGCAGAACCAACGCGATCAGATTCGGCACGATCACGATGGCCAGGAAAATGTCCCCCAGATCCCAGATCGTCGACAGCGGCAGCACCGCACCTACGAAGTTCATGCCCACGAACACCAGCTTGTACGGCAGCACCGCGCTGGCGCCGAACAAGTAGTGGGCACACCGGTCACCATAGTAGCTCCACGAAATCGCGGTTGAGATGGCAAACAGCAGCACCGCAATCACCACGATGTAGTGTCCCCAATCACCGATCGGAGCCAGCCCCCGGCGGAATCCTTCCTGTGTAAGCGGAGCGCCGCTTTCAACCGCCATCGCATAAAGCGACTCATAGGTCTCACCGTCTGCCGCCTCCGCAACGCCCTCTTCCGGACGGATCGTGCCGGTAAAGCCGGTCGTCATATCAGCGTCGGTGAACAACTCACCAAGCGCCACGTCATGCCAGCCCAACTGCGTGGCTCCCACTACCTGCACGCCGCCATCGACGCGCATCTCCGCCGGCGCATCGACCTTCGTGTTGCGGCCATCATCAGCCACACTGACATAGGTAACGTCGCCACCACCGAGCGTGATCTCTGTAGCCATGCGTGCATTCCATACACCGGTCATGATGATCACCAGACCGGTCATCGTGCAGATGACGATCGTGTCGATGAACGGCTCCAGCAGTGCCACGACGCCCTCCGATACCGGCTCGGTCGTCTTCGCGGCAGCATGGGCGATCGGAGCAGAACCTTGCCCTGCTTCGTTGGAGAACAGACCGCGTCGCACACCCCACATCAGGGTAACGAGGAACGCTCCCATGCCTGTGCCGGCCACGCCGGCGGTCGGATTGAACGCCTCGCGGAAGATCAACTGGAATGCGGGAATGATGTCCCCGGCATTCAACAGGATGATCGCCATCGCACCCATCACGTAGATGGCTGCCATGAATGGCGCGAGAATGGAGGTGACTCTTCCGATGCGCGAGATACCGCCAAGGATGACTGCAGCCACGATGGCGGAAGTCAGCAGGCC
>JBDHMQ010000299.1:0-3139 GCA_039656095.1 Gemmatimonadota bacterium
GAGGCTACTGGCAGTGAAGCGACGAACAGGCTTTTTGGCCATTGCACTCATCCTGATTCTGTTTGCATCCGGGGTATATGTGTCGCTGCGTCTCATGCTTGGCTCAGCACCGTCTATTGCACTTGGTGGACGCATCGCCGTGATTCCCATTACCGGGGTGATTGAATCAGAGCGTCAGTTTGTTACCCGGCTCGGGCGGTTTGCTGATGACAGGTCCGTCCGTGGATTCTTGATCGAGATTCGCTCGCCTGGCGGTGGCGCTGCTGCCTCTCAGGCGATCTATGAGGCACTGCGACAGTTCCGCAATGAAGACGAACGTCCTGTCATTGCATGGATCGGAGCAGTCGGGGCATCGGGTGGGTACTATGCAGCGCTACCCGCAGATTCGATCCTGGCCCTGCCGAGCTCAATCACCGGGTCTATCGGGGTGATCATGAAGTTCCCGAATGCCGGTGAACTCTTGCGGCGTTGGGGCGTCGAATTTGAGGTCATCAAGAGTGGTGAGAACAAAGAACTCGGATCCAGTACGCGTGCCCTGACGGAGGGCGAGCGTGCAGTTCTCCAGACGCTTATTGACGATACGTATGGACAGTTTGTGGACGCGGTTGCCGAGTCGCGACCTTTGTCCCGGGACTCCATAACCGTGCTGGCGGATGGACGGGTATTTTCGGGCCAGCGCGCTGTGGATGTCGGGTTGATTGACGCGACGGGCACCTTGGAAGATGCAATTGCAGTTGCCGGTCGTATGGCCGGACTCGGAGAGACTCCTCGCACGGTTCGTCCGGTGAATCGATCACCTACGTTCTTGGAGTGGCTCCTGAACAGTAGAGGCTCGCGGTGGTTGGACAGGCTGGGAGTGTCAGTCGGTGGCTCGTCAGGGTTGCCGGCAAATCTGCGCTACGAATGGCAGTGAATGCACATCCCAGGAAACATGGGAGGAACAAATGACCAAAGCTGATCTCGTCGAACAGGTCTATGACGCAATTGGACCTGGCGTTACGAAGAAGGACTGTGGAGCTGTGGTTGACGCATTCTTGAATGCGGTCAAGCAGGCTCTGGCGGACGGTGAGCACATAGAGATCCGAGGGTTTGGAACGTTTAAGGTCGAAAGAAACAACTAACCAAAGAACTCAGCGATTCGCCGGACGCCTTCAGTTAGAAGTTCATCGGCGCCGGCGAAGGTAATGCGAAGGTAGCCCGGCGTTCCGAACGCTTCTCCCGGAATCGTGGCCACACCTGCCTGCGTCAGGAGCGCTTCGGCAGTGTCCATCGAATTCTGATGGTCGCGCAAGCGAAGATAGTGGTAGATCGCGCCGGGCTGATCGCAAATGTCGATGCCCGAAATTTGTCTCAGTCCTTCCAATGAAGTCGATCGCCTTCGTTGAAGCGTGCTTCGAAAGTCTTCGATGATGGATTCGCGTTCGGGTGAATTCAATAGCGCTGCGGACGCATACTGCGACGGACCGGCAGCACCCGATGTAGTCTGACTCTGAAGAGCAGAAGCTTTCGCCATAAGTTTGGCCGGGCCGACTCCCCAACCAATCCGCCAGCCGGGCATTGAAAACGCCTTCGACATGCCGTCCAGGGCAACAACACGTGACGGCCGACTTTCAATGTCAAGTACGGATGCAGCGGTGCCTGCACCGTAATACAGCCGTCGGTAAATCTCATCGGACAGTACCCAGATATCGTGCTGGCCAGCCCACTCAAGAATTTCTTCCAGATCCGGTCGGCTGATGACAGCTCCCGACGGATTTGATGGCGAGTTCAATAACAGTCCTTTTGTCCGCTCCGTTCTCTGCGCATCGAGTCTCGCTGCAGTCAGCCGGAATCCGTCAGACCAGTTGAGTGGGACTACGACAGGGGTCGCCCGGGTCAGATGTACTGTTGCGAGGTAGGTCGGCCAATAGGGAGCGGGTACAAGTACTTCATCGCCCGGACCAAACAGGCAGTATGAGACGTTGAATAAGACCTGCTTCACTCCTGCCCCCACGAGTACATTCGTCGATTTGACTCTGGCCGCTACCGTTGTCTGATTGCTGTAGTCAGCCACAGCGGACCGGAGCTCCGGCAGTCCTGGCGTGGGGGGGTATCCCGTCTTTCCTGCTGCGACGGCGGCCGCAGCAGCGACCGCGGCAGGTTGGGGAGTCACAAACGACGGCTCGCCGGCCGACAGGTTGATCACAGACTGGCCTTCCGCCTGCATGGCCTTCGCGCGGGCTGTTATCGCCAGGGTCGCAGATGGTTCGAGTCGGGCCACGTTGTCCGAGAATTCTACCATGAAAAAACACCCTTCGGGCGATTGTAGGAGGTGCGAGCGCGCCTTAGCTTGCGAAGACCGCGCGGCCCCAGGCGACGAACGGGATCGTACCGGCTGCGGCGCGGCGGAGTCAAGCAGCAGGCAACGGACTGGAGCCCAATGATCACGGAGACCCTGACTGATCTCGCACCGGAGCGTGTGATCGAGGACGCCCGTCGGTTCTTTACCGACGAGGGCGCGCTCCACTCAGCGACAATTGTGGATGAGAGTGAGACGCACATTACTCTCGGAATGTTTCGAAGCCGATTGGCCATTTCCGCATTTCCCGACTCCTCCGAGTCGGGTCGGACGAGAGTCAGGGTGAGTACGCTCAGACGAAACGATGCGGTCGGAAAGTTTTTGGCTTTCATCCGTACCGGGGGTACGGAGGGGACCACTCCCGCCGCCGAATGAGTATGACAACTCTGGGATTGTTATCGCTTCGTGTCCAGCTGTTCGGCCGGTATCGCGACATTTCAGCGGGGGAGTAACTCACGCTCCAGTTGCAGACCGGGGCAACCGTGGCGGATCTCGTGTCTCAACTTCACCAAAAATTCCCCGGCCAACTGCCGGATAACCCGGCAGTTGCTGTGAATCGGAGACACGCACAGACGGATCGGGTTCTCGAAGATTCTGATGAGGTCGCGCTCATTCCACCCGTGGCCGGAGGATGACTGACGGCTTGGGGATCGTGGGCTTGCGGGAATCGCCGATCTCCGCGCTCGACTTTCTCGCTGACGTGAGTGCTGGTGCCGGCGCGGTGGTCACTTTCGAGGGCAAGGTACGAAATACGAATGATGGCCGCTCAGTAGTCCGCCTGCATTACGACGCATACACCGA
>JBDHMQ010000300.1:0-2235 GCA_039656095.1 Gemmatimonadota bacterium
TGATCCCTGGGCGCTCATAGAAAAGCATGGGCATGTTCCGCTCCCTCCCTACATTGCTCGCGACGACGACGAGTCGGACCGGGATCGTTATCAGACCGTGTTTGCTGCGCACCGAGGCAGTGTGGCTGCGCCCACGGCCGGACTGCATTTCACGCCGGAGCTACTCGACCGGATCGCGCATGCGGGGGTTCAGCTCGTGCGGATAACGCTTCACGTCGGGGTTGGTACCTTTCGGCCGGTTAGTTCGGAGCGTCCCGAGGACCATGAACTACACAGCGAGTGGTACCGGATAGGATCTGATGCTGCGCGAAGCCTCAACGAAGTGCGGAAGGCCGGCGGAAGGATCTGGGCAGTCGGAACGACCTCAGTACGTACTCTCGAGTCAGCATTAGGGGACGATGGCCAGTTTCGAGCCGCTGAGGGTTGGACGAACTTGTTCATCCGCCCTCCACACGAATTCCGGGCCGTGGATTCCCTTGTGACCAACTTTCATCTGCCCCGCTCCAGCCTTCTGATGCTCGTCTCGGCACTGGCAGGCCGGGAACGCGTGCTCACTGCCTATGAGCATGCTGTTCGTGAAGGGTATCGGTTTTATTCGTATGGCGATGCGATGGTAATTCTGTGAACGCCAGCGTGGCCTCCGGTGAATTCACACTCGAGGCCCGGTGCGGCTCTGCTCGCGCCGGCACTCTGCGCCTGCGTCATGGCGATGTCATGACGCCGTGTTTCATGCCTGTCGGAACGGTGGGTACGGTGAAGTTTCTCACGCCGGAAGATCTGCGGGCGGCAGGCGCGAAGATCATCCTTGGAAATACTTACCACCTGTATCTGAGACCCGGGACCGAAGTCCTTGACGCCGCAGGCGGACTTGGCCCGTTCATGCACTGGGACGGACCGATTCTGACGGACTCGGGTGGATTCCAGGTATTCTCCCTTTCGAATCTCAACCGGATCGAGGAGCAGGGCGCCACCTTCCGAAGCCACATAGACGGATCGAGCCACCTGCTGACGCCAGAAAAGGCCATCGACATTCAGGCTGTTATCGGGTCGGATATCATGATGGCGCTCGACGTATGTCCTCCGGGCAACGCCGATCGAGAAACGGCCAACGATGCGGTAGATCGGACTTTGCGATGGTTGCTACGATGTAAGACACGGTGGGACGAGAAACTCCACGAATCCGATTCCAGGGCCGGACTCTTGTTTCCGATCGTGCAGGGCGCCTCTTTCGCGGATCTGCGGCTTGAATCGGCGCGACAGACACAGGAGATGGCAGATTGGGCGGGCATTGCGATTGGCGGCCTGTCAGTCGGTGAGCCGAAGCAGGTGACCTATGAAATGCTCGAGGTGCTCGATCCGGTACTGAGACCTGACATACCCCGCTATTTGATGGGTGTCGGATACCCGGATGACCTCGTCGAATCGATCAGGCGTGGGGCCGACATGTTCGACTGTGTTGCCCCGACGCGAAATGGTCGAAACGGCACGGCCTTTACGTCCTATGGTCAGGTGAACGTACGGAAGTCGGCATTTCGTACCGATTTCGAGCCGCTGGACCCTGACTGCCAGTGCGAGTGCTGCCGAAACTACTCACGAGCCTATCTGCGCCACCTGTTCAAGTGTGGAGAGCTGCTCGGGCACCGCCTCCTGTCTGTGCACAACGTTGCTTTCCTGCTGAACCTTGCAACCCGAGCCCGTGAAGAAATCATCGCTGGTTCATTCGATACCTGGTCGGCTGATTGGCTGGAGAGATACCGCGCCGGGCCTTAGTTTAGAAAATTCGGACGCCCGAGCCGCCTGTGGCCGCGCGCTCGACTCAGAATTCGAACCCGAGACCTATTGAGGCGACCTATGGTGACGTCCGCGCTGCTGATTCAGAATGCCCCTGCCGGGCCTAATCCGCTCAGCACGGTGATGCTGTTTGGTGGGCTGTTTGCAATTTTCTATTTTCTGCTCATCCGGCCACAGAAAAAGCAGCAGGTGGCACATGATCAGATGGTTAAAAATCTGACGACAGGGGACGAGATCGTCACAGTGGGTGGAGTCGTCGGAAAGATCATCCATCTCACCGAAGACCGGATCACGATAAAAACGGCCGGTGATACACGTCTGGAAATTGATCGGGCCAAGATCGGCCGTCGGCTGTCCGGAGGCGGCTGAGCATGGCGATCCGGCAGATTCGTCTGCTGGGCGATCCGGTCCTCCGTGAGCCGTGCCGGGAAGTCGAAGACGTCG
>JBDHMQ010000301.1:0-2216 GCA_039656095.1 Gemmatimonadota bacterium
CCTGGAGACGTTTCCTGGCCCTGAACAATCGAGATTTGACAGTACCGACGGGGATTTCCAGCAGATCAGCTATCTCTTGATAGGCCAGGCCCTCGATATCTGAAAGAACGATCGGAATCCGGAAGTCGTCCGGTAGTTCTTCGATCGCAGCGATGACCTCGTCGTCGATGATTCGCTCGAAGATTTGCCCCTCGGGATCTGCTTCGAACAGTGTATCTGCTGGTGGACGCTCGGCTATTTCCTCAAATTCTACGCTGGTTGGTCTGCTCTTTACGCGGCGAAACTCATTGATGAATGTGTTGCGGAGGATCGTCATCAACCAGGCCCGACAGTTCGTGCCCGTCTCGAACCGATCCCAGCTTCGATACGCCTTGAGGATAGCGTCCTGCACGAGATCCTCAGAGCGCGATTCGTCGCCTCCGGTGAGCCGCAGGGCGAGGCCGAACAGAGCATCAAGGTGCGGAAGCGCCTCATGCTCAAACTCGACTCTGATCGGGTCAAGATGGGTCATTCTTGCTGTGATCCTCGCTGCATCTGATCTCCGTGCGACCTTGGTTTCACTGGCACCAGTAGAAAGCCGATTGAGGAGACAGCCCTTTGCCGCCAGATCTCTAACCGGCTTCCAGTATGCGGACCGTTGGTTGTTAAGACAATCGAATCTAATCGTGCTCGCGCCCGTGGTCCTGGGTACCGCCAGCACAGGATGTCGGGCGAGGCCGTGCGAAGACTGGGGCCAGGAAGGTCTACCTGGCCTGGACGGGCGAATGAGCGGCCGATCAGATCAGAAACGCACCCCTGTCTCGATGGACGTTTCCGGGGCCAACACAAGCCTTATCGGAAGATTCCTGGCGACGGACAATGCCCACCACCTATCGTCGCACCGCTACCCTGACCGACGGATGCCAGCGCCGCCAGAACACCGATAGGACGATCATCCATCGACCGAAGACGCCGTGGGTTTGCCGATGCATCGACCGCAAAGTCAGAAAGGTAGGCATAACTCGCTAGCGGGTTTTCGGTCTTTTCTTCTACGTCGAGCATTGTAAGCAGGGACAATGGATTCGGAATTGCCAGCCGCAAACTGGCTGGCATCGGAGCAAACGCCTGGGCCGCGACACCCTCTGCAGAACGCGACAATGCCGAGCCACCCCGGCTCTCCGTGAATTCCGGCTGCACTCGCAACTGCACGACTTCCAGCGGTTCACTTCGATCGAAATTGTCCGGCAGTTGGACCAGGCGAATGGAGCGACCGGCTTCAGCCGTAGGTGTGACAATCATGCCGCCGAACGCGAAAACAGCTATGTGCGCAGCGATGGACAACACAACGCCTCCAGCCACAGCCCTGCGGTAGGAACGCTCGCGATCAGTTCTGGTGCGCATCGTCGGTCTCCCTCTGCCTCTACTGTCGGCGCTTACTCGGCGCGCGGTCTATTCATCAGAACACTGCTCTGAGACAGGAGTTCCCCGATCAGACCGGATCGCGGAGTCGCTTCCTGGCGGGTACATTTCGGCTATGTGTGGACGATTTACTCTTGCAACGCCAGCTGCTGAGTGGGCCTCGTTGTTCAACGTTGAACCACTGCCGGTCGATCCCCGGTACAATATTGCACCGACAAATAACATTGCCGTGATTCGAGATTCCGGGGAACGGGGGACGCTTGAGGCTGCGATGGTTCGTTGGGGCCTGCTTCCAGGCTGGACCGAAGCGCCTGACGAGTTTCCTTTGCTGATCAATGCCCGTTCGGAGACGATCGCTTCCAAACCGTCGTTCGCGGACTCATTCAGGGAGCGCCGCTGCCTTGCAGTGGCCGACGGATTCTATGAATGGCAGACCGACGGTAGACGGAAACGCCCTTTCTGGATTCATCTTCCCGGCGGGCGGCCCTTTGGCATAGCTGCTATCTGGGATCGGTGGAGCACACCTGCCAGCGAACATTCGCTCGAAAGCTGTGCTCTAGTCACGACTGAGGCGAGCGAAGACATCGCGGATGTGCACAGTCGTATGCCAGTGGTCCTGGATCGCGACCAGGTCACATCGTGGCTGGACCCACATACAAGCCTAGATGAACTGGCTAGTCTCATGCACTCGGGCCAGCCCGGACGTTTTGAGCTTCGCGAGGTGTCGCACCGTGTAAACAATGTCCGTCACGACGACGAGGCATGCATTGCCCGGGCGGAAACACAGGAGAATCTGTTCGACTCTGATCGATTTTAGA
>JBDHMQ010000302.1:0-2216 GCA_039656095.1 Gemmatimonadota bacterium
GAACGTGAACTACGGTCGCATGGAAATGATGGTGTTTCACATGGTCCGAAAAGGACTCCTGGGGGAGATCGTACACGGCGAAGGTGGCTACCTTCATGATCTCCGGGAGATCAAATTTTCGGAGGACGGTGAAGGACTCTGGCGTCGCGCCCATGCCATGCTTCGAAACGGCAACCTGTACCCGACACATGGGCTGGGGCCTGTCGCCAATTGCATGGACATCAATCGGGGCGACCGGTTCGCCAGTCTTGTCTCGATGAGTGGGCCTTCTCGAGGCCTGCAGGACTACGCGGAAGGTCACTATCCACCCGACCATCCGAAGCGCCAGGAAGTGTATGTGCTGGGTGATGTGAACCTGAGCCTGATCAAGACGGCGCGGGGTCGGACCATTTATGTGGGTCATGACACCAATCTCCCAAGACCGTACAGCCGGATAAATCTGGTCCAGGGCACGAAAGGAATCTTCCAGGGCTATCCCGACCGTGTTTACATCGAAGGTCAGAGTGAGGCCCATCAGTGGGACGAGGCCAGCGACTGGTTGGAGGAATGGGAGCATCCCCTTTGGCGGGAGATTGAGGAGCGTACTCGCGGGGCTGGGCACGGAGGCATGGACTACATGGAAACCTACCGTCTTATCAAGTGTCTTCGCGAGGGTCTGCCGACGGACATGAACGTCTACGACGCTGCTGCCCTGTCAGCTGTGACACCACTGTCCGAGTGGTCCGTTGCGAACGGGAGCCAGCCGGTCGAATTCCCGGACTTTACCCGGGGGCGTTGGCAGAGTTGGCCGCAGTTGGAGCTGGTCACGGCATAGGCCCGCTGGGCCTGGAGAGGTGGTCGACACCGGAATGATCGAGGCGTTTACCGGACAATTTGGCGCTGCTCCGACGCACGCAGTCAGAGTTCCTGGACGCGTCAATTTGATCGGTGAGCATATCGACTATCACCTGCTGCCGGTTCTCCCGATCGCCATAGATCGGGAAATTCGAATACTGTTTCGCCTCCGTGACGATGGTGTCATCCGTGCATTGACGCTCGCGGATGATCTTCCCGGGGCATCCTTTGAAATGAGCGAGCACATTCCGGCTGCCGAAGCTGGTGACTGGTCGAACTATGTACGAGGATCTGCCCAATCCATGGTCCGTGAGTACGGCGCCAGGCGGGGGATAGACCTGCTAATTTCTTCGACGCTCCCAAGAGCAGCCGGCCTGAGTTCTTCTTCGGCTCTAGTGGTGGCGGCTGGACTCGCCATTGCAACCGTCAACGATATCGAGATCGATCGGATCGCGTTTGCCATGCAGATGGCGGAGGCAGAGCGCTACACAGGGACACAAGGCGGAGCTATGGACCAGGCGGTCTGTCTAATGGCTGAATCCGGGCACGCGCTCCACATCGGATTTCGTCCATTGATGGCACGATCTATCCCGTTGCCACCAGGGCTGCGGATCGTTGTGGCCCACAGTCTGAAGAGCGCTGAAAAGTCGGGTCAGGCCAAGGCTGCATACAATCACCGCCGACTAGTGGGCGAGTCCTCCCGACAGACTGTTTCGTTGGCACTCGGATTATCTTCAGATACCGCATATCGCCGCCTGATCAGCATCGGAGAGAAGGCACTCACTGCTGCTTTCGAAAGCCTGTCAGGGCAGGCGCTTGCCTACTTTCGACATGTGTTCACGGAAGCGCTACGAGTCAAAGCGGCTGTCGAGGCTCTTGAATCATCGAATCTCACCGTCCTGGGCGAGCTTGCCAACGAGTCCCACGAGAGTCTCCGCGCAGATTATCAAGTCAGCACGGAGGAACTTGATGAGCTCGTAATGCTCGCACGAGTGGCAGGGGCGTACGGGGCCAGACTGACGGGCGCAGGATTTGGTGGCTCGATGATCGCCCTGGTGAGCGCGGACCAAGCCGGTCCGGTCCGATCAGCGCTCGTTCGCGGTTTCTATCATCCTCGAGGCATCTCTAATCCAGAAAACACCGGTGTTCTGACGGATGTTCAGGCATCCGATGGCGCGCGTGTTAATCCTCTGTAACCACCGGGTCCATAAACCGGATATGTGGAAGGAGTCGGAACATGCCTATGGCGGCACCCACAGCAACGATAATCGCGATGGACCCTGCGACCATCCGACCGTACAAAAGCATACCCGTGCCAAATAGCGCTCCATAGACCAGTACACACCCGAGAAACCAGCCCAGGAGAGGAGCGCTGATGCTTT
>JBDHMQ010000303.1:0-3012 GCA_039656095.1 Gemmatimonadota bacterium
GGAAATCGGCGCTACGTTATGTGATCCGACGGCGCCGGATCGACTGCCGGGTATCGCCGTAGAGCCGCCTACACTGTCGATCGAGTTCCAGCCCAACACGTCGCCGTTTTCCGGGCAGTCCGGCCAGTTTGTCACGTCGCGACAGATCCGGGATCGACTCTACCGGGAGACGCTGTCCAACGTCGCGCTGCGCGTGGAGGACACGAGCGACCCGAATCGCATTCGTGTATCGGGCCGTGGCGAACTTCATTTGACGATTCTTATGGAGACGATGCGCCGAGAGGGTTACGAATTTGCCGTCGGCCGCCCGCGCGTGATCACTCACGAATTGGAGGGCGGCGGCATTGAAGAGCCCTTCGAGGAAGTTGTCACGGACGTACCCGAAGCGATGACCGGGGTTGTGATCCAACATCTCGGGGAACGCCGTGGAGAAATGCTGGATATGCACCGAGCCGAGGGCGGACTTACGCGGCTGCGTTTTCTCGTGCCGTCGCGGGCGCTAACCGGTTACCGCAACGAGTTCCTCACCGACACACGCGGAGAGGGCACAATTCACCGCCAGTTTTCTCACTATGCGCCCTGGGCGGGTCCGATAGAGGGACGAAAGTCTGGTGCCATGGTATCGATGGCTGAGGGCTCGGCTACTGGATTTTCCTTGTTCAACCTCCAGGAGCGGGGCCGATTGTTCATTCCGCCCGGAACTCTGGTTTATGACGGGATGATTGTGGGGGAGAATGCCAGGGAGGGAGACCTGGAAGTGAATGTCACGAAGGGCAAGAAACTTACCAATATCCGGGCAGCTGGGTCCGACGACGCGATCCTTCTCGAAACCCCGCGTGAGATCACTTTGGAATTCGCATTGGAGTTCATTGCGGAGGACGAACTCGTCGAAATTACGCCCGATGCGATTCGTTTTCGCAAGCGCGCTCTCAAGGCCCACGAGCGCAAGCGCGACCGGCGTGCGATAGGTACTGGCAAGAAGGGTATCGACGGCAGTGCTTGACATGCGCGCCGCAGGTTAGTAAAACAGCGCGAACCTTGGCATCGAATGCCGCTATAAAGGAGATCGGTGATGGTGTTGCTGTTTGCAACGGCAGAAGTAGAGACCGAAGAAGAATTTCTTGTCGACGTGGTCATCCCGCATGCTAAGGATGAGGATGACGATGACGATGATGATGATTGGGATCTGGATGCCGACGAAGACGTCGACGAGCTGGAAGAGCTTGGTGACGACCTGGAGGATTGGGGCAAGGTTACCGACCCCGACGAAGGCGGCTGGTAGGCTGGAACATAGCCGCCGGCCGCCGGCTTATCGGAACGCCGCCGGGATCCACCAGCCGGCGGATACTGCGAATTCGTCGTCGTCCAGGCCGGTGGCAACATCGATGCGAAGTACCGCATCGCGCGCCGACGTACCCAGTCGCAGCCCGAACCCCGCGTCTGTGAACGAATCCGCCTGACGAATTCCCCAGGCCCGCACGAAATCGACAAACGCCGCCCCTCCCAACCGGAATCCTGAACCAAGCTCGAACCAATAGACGAATTCTGCCCCACCTGTTGCCAACTGCCGATCGAAAGCCGGTCCAGTGATCACTCCCTCATCGAGCAGCGGATGTGCACGCAGAAGTTTCTGCCGCGCGAAGCCAGTGCCGGCGCCGGGCCACAATGTGGGCGGAGAATCTTTGCCGACGGCCTCGACACCGGCCGTAAGTGTCAGCACCGCCCCCTGAAGTTCGGTGCGAGACCTGAGGGCGGCATCAACGGAAATCCGACCGAACCCCGGCTGGCCATCGGTCGAATGCCACGCGTCCAGGTTTGATGAAAGTCCTATTCGATCATCCGCCGTCCGGATGTCCAGTCCGACGCCAGAACGGAAAAAGCTTCCGCGAGTGTCCCACCGCTCAATTCCCCCTCGCAGACGGGTCCGCAGCCAGGGCTCCAGCCAGATTGACCCACCGAGTACGGCCCCTTTCCACTCATCGACGAAACGAGCGGCGCTCGTGTCTGTTGGACTCGTCGGTAGGCTGACGAGGTTGGATTGAAACGACTCCCGTTCCCACGAGACATTCATGCTCCATGTAGCCGGAGGCCCGAATTCCGCCGGACCTGCGAATACGAACGAAACGCGGGGTCGATGGTCCCACCAACGCCAGGCGGCCGACCAGGTCTCTCCACCACCAAGCGGCGAAACTGCTGTCAGCGCGACCTCTCGCTTAAACTGCTGTCAGCGCGACCTCTCGCTTGAGCGCCGCTCGGAGTCCGGTCACAGCCAGGGGGATCGTGGTCGTCGGCAGCCCCTGCCGCTCTGCGATGCCCGCGACCACATCCGCTCGACCACCGCCGGTGGGTGCATAAGCAACGCGGCTGGCAGCAGCAGCCGGCAGGTCGGCCAGGCGGCGGCTTGCGAGAGCCAATGATCGCCGCGTAAGCAGATCGCCACCCCGAAGGCCGACCAGGCGCTCAACCGGGCGATGGGCCGTACGTACGAGACCTGCTATCCGAATGAGATCAACCGTCGGCCTGCTGACTCGATTCCAGGCGTCGAGAGCTGCTCCGGGCGCATCGTCCAGGAATAGCGCGGTAGCTAGAATCTCGGCTGCATGCGCATCCAATGGATCGGCCTCGAGCGCTTCGAGAGACAAACTCGTGGCTGCATCGAGGTCGTGCTGACGGAGCCGGATGCCAGCCAACTCGCGCCGAAAGAAGGACTCGGTCGCACACTCACCGTCCGAAAGAACGGCCGCTGCTTCAGTCAGCTGGTCGAGCTTTACCAGGTCCTGTGCCGCGGATAGCGGGAGGTGGCAAACAGCGGCCAACGGACGTTCGGCTTCATCGCTCGCAGAAGACTGCCGCACGTTAGGTGCTCGTCCGGCCAGAGGCAGCACGAGAAGCGACAGGCCTCCCGTGCGCTCCCACGCCTTCTCGAGTTCGTCACGGGACATGAGACGGTATGGTGAAACGGCCGGGTCGTGCACGACGAGTTGTTCGTCCGTTTCTCCCGTCACGACGACA
>JBDHMQ010000304.1:0-2178 GCA_039656095.1 Gemmatimonadota bacterium
GCGTTACCTGGACGGCGCCTTCCTGGTCGATTGTGCTTCCGGTTGGAATTTCGTTCTACACGTTCCAGACGATGGCCTACTCTCTGGATGTCTACCTTCGGCGGGCTGAGCCAACACGATCGTTTCTCGATTTTGCCTTGTTCGTCACATTCTTCCCGCAGCTTGTAGCTGGACCGATCGTGCGGCCCACTCATTTGATCCCACAGTTTGCGAAGCCGGTACGGGCGACCCGGAATCAGCTGATCTGGGGACTGGCGCTACTGACGTTGGGTTTGTTCGAAAAAATCGTCCTTGCTGACGGTGCGCTCGCGCCCGCCGCTGACGCAGTGTTTAGCGCAAAAGAATCGCTCTCCTTTACAGACGCCTGGCTGGGGACGCTCGCGTTTTCCGGGCAGATATTCTCGGACTTTGCGGGCTACTCAACAGCGGCTATCGGGATTGCCCTGTGCCTCGGTTTCTCGCTGCCGAACAACTTCAAATATCCATATGCTGCAATCGGTTTTTCAGATTTCTGGCGTCGATGGCATATCTCGCTCTCCACCTGGCTACGCGATTATCTTTATATTCCGCTGGGTGGCAACCGAAAAGGAAATACCCGCGCCTACGTGAACCTGATGCTCACGATGTTGATTGGCGGCTTATGGCACGGGGCGAGTTGGACATTTGTCGTCTGGGGCGGGATGCATGGTTTGTTCCTGGCCGCAGAGCGATTTCTACGCGGACGGTTTGCGGATGTTCGATTCGCCGGCAAGTGGGGATTTCGACTCGGCGTCGGTCTTCTGACCTATTTTCTTGTAAATCTGACCTGGGTGTTTTTCAGAGCTCAGGACTTTCCCACAGCGTGGCGAATGGTGCGTTCGATGCTGTTATTGTCGCCAGGCGGCAAAGTCGTCTTGCCGACTGATGGAGTAGCCCTGGTCGTCGTGGTAATTGTGGGCATGCTTGTCGCCCACTGGACGATGAGGAATCGCCGCCTCGAGGATGTCGTTTCGCGAGCACCCTGGTGGTTACTTGGATTCACCTGGGCGGTCATGCTGTTTGCCATCCTGATCACGCAAGGAGTGGGCGATGCCTTCATCTACTTCCAGTTCTAGCGTAGACCGGGGACCGATACGCCCGATCCCGGTAAGGCCGTGGGCCCGCACATTCGGGTTGATGACCGTGCTTCTGGTCATGATGCTGGGAAGCTGGGAACTGTACTGGCGCGACCGCGGATTCGTTCCGTCGATTAACAACAGTCCGGGGCTGTGGGCAGAGACGAGGCGTCGCGTTGACGACAGCGAGCCTGGGGCGACCGTGTTTATCGGGTCATCCCGAACCCTGTTCGACATGGACCTACAGGTGTGGCAGGATGAAACAGGGGTGCTGCCGATCCAATTGGCTCTCGAGGGATCGAACCCGCTTCCCGTAATGAGCAGTCTGGCCCAGGATGACGACTTCAGGGGCCTGCTGATTGTCGGGGTAACGCCGCCCCTGGTCATGATTCCCGATATCGGGTATCGGGCAGATGCGTTTGAGCGATACGGATCAGAGTCTCCATCGCAATGGATGGGGCAGCGATTGTCTGTTCCGTTGGAGCGACTGTTCGCGTTTTATCACTACGACACGCGGCTGTATACGGTACTTCATAGACAGACCTGGTGGCCTGCACGCGAGGGTCGTGAGTTTGAGGCACGTGAAGTACGAAAGATCTCTGACATGGATCTCAATAGGGAAGCGGACCTCTGGGTGAGAGTGGATGACGACCCTGCGTACAGGACCATGGTGCGGGAGATCTGGCAGGAGTTCATTGAGAGCGCTCCGCCACCACCTCCCGAAGAGGAAGCGCGAGCGATGTTCGCTGCGGTTCTTGAGAAGACAAAACAGGACGTCGACCTGATTCGGGCACGGGGCGGGGAAGTGGTGTTTCTGCGGTTACCGTCCGCGGGCTGGTTCCGCGAATTCGAAGCAAATGCTCTCCCGAGAGAGCACATATGGGAGCCGATCGTAGCGACGGCGGAAGCAGTCGGGATACACTTCGAAGATTATCCGGAACTATCAGACGTGAGAGTTCCGGAGTGGTCACACGTGAGTTCGCGCGACAAGGGCCGGTTAACTCGGGCATTCATACACATCCTGCGTGATCAACTGACGGCAGCCGGAACACCCCGACCGGAGTTGGGACCATGAACGCAGTAG
>JBDHMQ010000305.1:0-2175 GCA_039656095.1 Gemmatimonadota bacterium
GCCGCATTGTCGCGGCTCCGCCAGAGGATCGCAGCGCAGCCTTCGGGGGAGATTACCGAGTAGATCGCGTTTTCCAGCATCAGCACCCGGTCCGCTACGGCGATACCCAGGGCTCCGCCGCTTCCACCCTCACCGATGATGGTGGTCACGATCGGAACAGGGAGCCCGGCCATCACGATCAGGTTGCGGGCAATCGCTTCCGCCTGGCCGCGTTCCTCGGCGCCGAGTCCCGGATATGCGCCCTGCGTGTCTACCAGGGTTACGACCGGCCGGCCGAACTTCGCCGCCATGTGCATCAGCCGCTCTGCCTTGCGATATCCCTCTGGATGCGGAGATCCGAAGTTACGTTTCAGATTCTCCTTCATGCCGCGGCCCTTCTGGTGTCCGATGATCATCACGCTTCGGCCAGCAAGCGTAGCCCATCCACCTACGATGGACGGGTCGTCGCGGTACTTCCGGTCGCCGTGGAGTTCGAACCAGTCCGTGCATAGCAGTCGGATATAGTCGAGCGTAAACGGCCGGTCCTGGTGCCGGGCGAGTTGCACGCGCTCAAATCGTGACAGCGAAGTGGATTCGCCGTCCCGGTCTATGTCGTTCGTCTCAGTTTTTTCGTTCGTCATGTCTTCTCGACTGTTTCGGTACTGCTTGTACGCGCGTCAGGTGGACCCGATCACCTCCGACCAGTGCCCGCAAATCGGCGAGCAGGTGCGCACTCGGCTCGACCTTGAAACTTGATACAAGCACAGGCGGCTCAGTATCCAAGGAGCCGTTGCTCCCGTTGTCGCCAGCCGGTCGCCAACGGAACAATACCGGACCCGGACCCGGCGCCGACTCGAGCGCCTCCCGAATACGGACAAACTCGCTCTCGGCCACCTGCTCACCCTGAGTGAGTTCGAGGCATACACCGATCTGACCCGTCGCGCTAAATCCCTTCAGAAGCTGAACGGAATCAACAAAAATGGGGGGATCTTCTTCGTCTCGCGAACTTCCGGACACGGTCCCCTCAATAAGTACTGGCAAATCTTCGGTTAACAGATCGCGCGTAGAAGCCCAGACGTCACCAAATACGAGACCCTGTGCGGTTCCGTGGTAGTCCTCCAGAGTGAGCCGACACCATTCCTTGCCGTTCTTGCGTGAGATGCGGACATCCATGCTTGTGACGACGCATGCGAGCTGCACCGTTCGGTCACGCAGCCGGCCGAAGATCGACGTGTTTGCCTCAAGCGCCAGCAATTCGACAAGATCCCCGTGTCGGTCCAGCGGATGGCCCGAGATGTAGAATCCGAGCACTGCCTTCTCTTCTTTGAGTCTTTCCTGCTCCGTCCAGGGAGCCACGGTCGGCAGGCGCGGATTCTCGCGAGGTACATCCGCAACGGCTCCGAACAACGATTCCTGTCCGGTCGCTTGTTCGCGTTGCCTTGCCGCCGCTTCGGCCAGGACAGTCTCGAGTCCGGCGGACAGACTGGCCCGTTCGCCGAAGGAATCCAGAGCTCCCGCCGCGATCAGGCTCTCCAGCACCCGTTTGTTATTCAACCGGAGATCGATCCGCTGGCAGAAGTCGAACAGCGATTCGAATGGATTGTCTTGCCGGGCCTCTATGATCGAGCGGATCGCGGACTCTCCGATTCCCTTGATCGCTCCGAGGCCAAAACGCACCTGGCGGTCGCCAACCACCGTGAACTTGTAGCCCGACTCGGTCACGTCAGGAGGCAGAATCTCGAGTTCCATCGTTCGGGCTGTCGCGATGTAGGACACGACTTTGTCTGCATTGTCGATGATCGACGAAAGCAGGGCCGCCATGAATTCGGCCGGATAGTGCTTTCTGAGCCAGGCCGTTCTGTAGGAAATCACGGCGTAGGCAACGGCATGCGCCTTGTTGAATCCGTAGCGGCCAAACGTCCGGATCAATTCGGCGATCTCGGTCGCCTTGGTGGATGGAAGTCCACGTTCGACAGCCCGTCGCTTGAAGTCGCCGAGCACTTTATTCGTAAGTTCTGCGTCCTTCTTCCCGACCGCCTTTCTGAGAACGTCTGCCTCGGCAAGCGTAAAGCCGGCGAGCAAGTTGGCTACGCGCATCACCTGCTCCTGGTAGGTGATGACTCCGTATGTCGGCTCAAGTAGCTCGGCCAGTTCTTCGGTCGGATACGTCACGGGTTCGAGGCCGCGCTTCCGCCG
>JBDHMQ010000306.1:0-2471 GCA_039656095.1 Gemmatimonadota bacterium
CATCGGCAGTGCCGCGTACACTCGCGCCGAACGTGAGCTCACCCGTCAGGTCACGTGGATTTCCAACAAGCTCGAGGATGTTCTCAAGTCGTATTCCGCGGGCTGCAATGTCCAGCCGTGCCGGTCCTGAGTCAGGAATCACACCGTCGAGCTGCAGTAGCGCTCCCCCATCCCCCAGGAGCGTCACACCGGCCGCCGAGAATCCCTGATTTCCGTAGAACATCGACGCAGTATCCCTGAGCGACAGAGTCCGCTGCCCGAGACGCAGATTGAATCGATCAAATCGCACACGCTTCGCTTCCTCGGTCCAATCAAGAAAGGTCTTCGAGTCGAAAGAGATCGTCGTGTCACGCCGGGCACTTAGCTCGAGGCTGCTCCGCGCTGCATCCTCACGCTCCCACCGAACTCGCAACTGATCGAAGAGCACTCCGAGTACCGTCGCGCTCTCAGCCTCTACACGGGCGGTAACCGTACTGAGATCGCGCGGGTCGGGAACATCGATCGTAAGCTGAACCGAGTCGGCCTTGTTTCCTGCGTACTCAAAGGAGCGGGAGTTTACCCGGCCGCCAAACGAGAATTGCTCTACGTTTCCGTACAGCACGCCACGAGCGCTAGCTGTGCCGGCGATTGTGTCAGGTGAAGGAGGCGCCGCAACCCGAAGCTCCGGTCTCCCGTTCTGCGGTCGATCGTCCGGCGTGTCGAAAGCGGCAAACAGTTCGCTGACATCACCAGAAGTCCGGGCTGGATTTCGCCCGGGTATGATCCAGTCGTTCCATGTGGCGAGATCCGGCATGTCTACATCGAGAATCAGTGAACCGCTGGTCTCACGGGTAAGCCCGAACGATCCACGTCCATTGACCACACCTGCGGAGGTACGCACGGCAAACGTATCGGCGACTGCCAGACCCTCCGACAACGTGAACCGAATCATGCTCGTGTCCACTCGTGCGCCCTCGAACAACGAAGGAAGAATCACGAGGTCGAACCGGGCCCGGAGCGTCGCTGGATCCGTCCCTATGCCAACGATGCGCCCCTCAACGGCCAGGGTAGTCTCGGGACCACCGTCGATCCATTGGCTCAGTTGCAGATCACGGGCCAGAAGCCTCGCATCGTACGTCTGAACCTCGGATTCCACGTCGAATCGACCATCGAAATTCAGCAACCCACGTGGTGTCCTCAAATCGGCGACGACCCGCAGATCGTCCAGGCGGCCCTGGGCAGACATGGGTCCACGCACCTCACCGACGAGATCTACTCCGGGAAGCAATGGCCGGATGGCACGCACTGCCAGGGGCTGAAAGTCGAATCGTACGTCCAGCATCGCCCGACCCGGCGCCTTCAGATCAATCGTACCGTCGCCCGTCAAAGAAGAGATGGAGCCGTCGGATTCGTGATGGTCCGTATCGACCGTGAACGCCACGCGTCCGCCAGCAGTACCATCAAACGTCACCCTTCCAATCGCCCGACCTTCAAAGCGCGACTCGATTCCTATGGCTCGGGTCCACCGCGGTTCAAGTCCACGCATATCCAGTGACAGAGCCCGCATCAAGCGGGGTTCGACCATAGAAAGCTCGCCGTTGACTCCCAGGTATGACGGTGCAAGCGGTTCGTCCGAAGGAAGGTCTCTCAACTCCAGGTCAGCAGTGAGATCCAGTAGCGTAATGGGACCTGTCGCGCTCAGGTCGCCCGAAACCAATCCGTCAATCATTGGCTCGCGAGCCAACACTTCATCTACCAACGCCAGTCGAACGGGGTGCAGGTCGAGATCGAGACTGGCAAACCGCGGCGGGCCTTCCAGGTGCAAGGCGAGTCCCCCCGTAACGTGGGACTCGTCAACACGGATATCACCATTCGTGATCTCGGCAACGATGACGGCATCGGGCCTCGTGTACAGGCTCAGGTCCGAAGGGCCACCACCCCGTGTGGGAAGCGGGACCGGAAGCCACTGCAGGTCTTCGAAACCCAGCGGATCCGCCTCCAGATCGAAAGCGAAGGCCACCGGATTTGTCGGCAACACCCACCCGTCTCCCTGCAGGGAACTCGATGCAGTCTCCAACCGATCGATTTGAATCTCGATGGAATCGCGAAAAGTAACGATCCCGTTGAATCGCTCGATATCGAGAATCTGCGTTACGATTGCTGCTTGCGTCTGAAGGCCTTCTATCTCGCGCAGCGGCCGAACCGGATCTGTGATGCGCACCAGAGGAAACAGACCGGACAGCGAATCGAGCAGAATGACTCGCTCAAAGACATCGGGCTCCGATTCCTCAACTCGCCACAACGCCTCTCCGGACAGACCAGACCGGATCTTGGCGGCCCGTGCGGCTCCCGTAAGGTTTGCTCCCCAGGGCGTCCGCACCTCAATGATTCCTTCCCGTGCGGCAAGGTCGGTCAGCAGAACCCTGGTGCTGCTGGGTCCGGAATCGTCGTCACCGGCGAAGATGCGATCGTAGTTCCAGACACCATTCTGG
>JBDHMQ010000307.1:0-3641 GCA_039656095.1 Gemmatimonadota bacterium
CCCGACGGGAGACGACGATTACAGACGAGCTGATCGACCTGGTGACGTTCAGGCTCTATCTGATCACTGAAGAAGAGATCACACGAATGAAGAGAGTGCAGTGAATTCCATCGTTTGCATGAAGCGCGTCCCCGATTCTGAGGCGCGCATTGAAATAAGCTCGGACGGCCGGTCCATAGATCCGGCCGGAATGAAATTCGGCATGAATCCATTCGACGAATATGCACTCGAGCAAGCGCTCCTGTTGAAAGAGCAGGCCGGTGAGGGGCGTGTCACGGCATTGACGTTGGGGTCGGATTCAGCGCGTGATACCCTGCGTGCCGCGCTTGCCATTGGAGCGGATGACGCGATTCTGCTACGTGCTGATCCAGCATCCGACGGACTCGTTGTTGCCCGGGCCCTGGCCGACGCCATCAGGGGACGGGACTTCGATCTGGTATTGTTCGGCAAGCAGGCGATCGACGATGACAACATGCAGGTGCCCGCGATGGTCGCAGAAATGCTCGAGCTTCCGTGTGCAACCGTCGTGACGAGCCTGGAACTCGACGGAAGGCAAGCCACCGCGCGACGTGAAGTCGAGGGTGGTCACGAAGTGATCGAGTTTGAACTACCCGCGGTGATCTCGGCCGAGAAGGGACTCAACAAGCCGCGTCACCCGAGCGTCAAGGGCATCATGATGGCGAAAAGGAAGCCGCTCGAGGAGATCGATGTCGAGCTGGCCGAATCACGCCTCGAGCTGCTGGAGCTTTCACCGCCTCCGCCACGGCCTGAACCGCAAATCGTCGGCGAGGGGCCTGATGCTGTGACGGAACTTGTCCGCTTGCTGCGTGATGAAGCGAAGGTAATCTGATGGCGACCGTTCTGGTGTTCGCGGAAACGCGCGATGGTGAGATTCGGTCGGTAGCTCGAGAAGTCGTGTCCACAGCACGCGGAGTGGCTGACGCCCTGGGAGCAGATGTAGAAGTGCTCGCCCTGGGTTCGGCCGGGACGGCGGCTACCGCCAGTGATCTCGGGGCGGCAGGTGCAGATCGCGTTCTCGTGGCAGAGAATGATGCGTTCAGCTTGTACAGCCCTGATGCTGCGGTACGCGCGGTGACCGATGCCTGCGCCGACGGATCCTGTGTTGCGGTGCTGTTCGCCGCCACTGCTCAGGGAAAGGACCTTTCGGCACGCTGCGCAGCACGGCTCGATCGGCCGCTCGCGACGGAAGTAACAGAACTTGGCGTTGAAGACGGCGCGCTCGTCGTGCGCCGGCCCGTATATGCTGGCAAGGCATACATGAGGCTTCGCCTGCTCGACAGTCCGGCGTTGGTCAGCTTGCGTCCCAACGTATTTCCGGTGCTCGATACGCCCGGCCGTGGCGCCGTGGAGACGCTGTCCCTGGATCCGGGCACGCCACGGACGCGCGTCGTCAGATTCGAACAGGGCGAACGAGAGCAACTGGACGTGTCCGAAGCCAGTATGGTGGTCACCGGTGGTCGGGGAATGCAGGGTCCTGAACACTGGAAGCTGCTGGAAGACCTGGTCGAAGCATTGGGTCCCGGAGCGGCCCTCGGGGCGAGTCGGGCCGTGGTGGACGCGGGCTGGCGGAACCATGGTGAACAGGTTGGACAGACGGGGAAAGTCGTGTCGCCCGGCCTGTACTTTGCCATAGGGATCAGCGGCGCGATCCAGCACATTGCCGGCATGCGTACGGCCAACATCATCGTCGCCGTGAACCGTGACGCCGAGGCGCCAATCTTCAAGATTGCGAATTACGGCCTGGTTGGTGACGTTTTTGAGGTACTGCCTCGGTTGACCGAAGAGATCCGGGCCGCACGCAGTTCGTCGGCCTGACTAACCGGTCGCGCGCATGAGCATACAGGAAATTCGTGCGACTCTGGAGGCGTGGCGGAACGGGGGTGAGCGGGCTGCCGTAGCTGTGCTGACTGAGTCCTGGTCATCAGCTCCGCGGCGGCCCGGGGCGAGATTCGCCCGATCTGAATCCGGTGCAATCAGCGGTAACGTGTCGGCCGGATGTGTAGAAGCGGACCTGGCTTTGCGCCTCGATGCAGTGCTTGCCGGCGGACCCAATGAAGTCGTTTCTTACGGCGTATCCGACGAAACGGCGATGGGTGTCGGACTCTCCTGTGGGGGCCGCATTGAGCTGTTTCTCGACCCCGCCATCCTCGTCAGTGCCATCAGTGAGTCGAACAGCGGCCACTGGCTCCTCGATGGTTCCGGTAGAGTTCTGGCGGCAGATGGTACGGACTCGATTCCATCTGGAGCGCTGGACGCAGGACGTGCGTTGCTGCCTGCCGGTGGAACCCGGGTCCTGAAGGCCTCTGATTCGGCGATGTTCCTGGTCGAGACTTTCCTTCCGCCGCGGCGGTTGATCGTTGTAGGTGCCACGCCTGTCGGGGTCGCGCTGGCTCGCCTTGCCCACACTTCCGGTATCCCCGTCTGCGTTGTGGAGCCTCGCGCGGCCTATGGAGATAGCCTGGAGTCACTGGACATCCAGCTGTATCGGGATTGGCCCGAAGAGGCATTCGATCTCATTCGTCCGGACGCATCGTGCGCCGTGGCAGTCGTCGCCCATGACGGCCGGCTCGACTGCGAGGCCCTGACTCGAGCGCTTGAGGCCGGGTGCGGCTATGTGGGTCTACTGGGGGGGCGTCGCACACGCGAAGCGCGCGTCGCATCACTCCGGGATGCCGGTGTCGCTGAGTCCGCTACCGCCAGCATCCGCGCACCGATCGGTCTGAATATCGGAGCGGACCGGCCGGCAGAAATTGCCGTATCCATCCTGGCAGAAGTCATTGGTGTCTGGCGCGGAGTTTGACTGGCGCACGCATTCCGGGGCTCATCCTGGCGGCGGGCTCGTCGCGACGGATGCCTGGTCGTTCGAAGCTGGCGCGTAACTGGTCGGACACCACGGTGCTCGGAGCGGTCATCCGATGCGCCGGGGAGGCAGACCTGGAGCCGCTGTTCGTAGCTGTGTCAGGCGGTACGCCGAATCCGGAGTCGACCGGTTCATTTACGGCGGTCCAGGTTGCCAGACCCGAAGCAGGAAAAGCCGAGTCTCTCTCGGCCGGACTGTGTGCCATGCCACCCGGGCCTGTAGTCGTGCTGCTTGGAGACGAGCCAGGTACCAGGGCCGCAGACATCCGGGCTCTTACTGGTGCCTGGGACCCGAATTCGGCTGACATGGCGCGAATTCGATACGAGGATCGTCCTGGACACCCCGTGCTGCTCGGCCCCGCGGCGCGACGCCGGGCCGAGGAGCTGGAAGGCGATGTGTCGATCTGGGAAACGCTGTGCCAGGACGGATTTGAAGCGATCGAAGTCGCTGTGGATCACCTTGCTCCAATCGATGTGGACTCGCCGGCCGACCTTCGCCGAGCTCGCCGCAGAGGAACCGTGGAGTGAGGAAGACGATCGCCTGGACAATTCTACTGATCTGGGTGGGTGCCATATCGTGGAATATCCGTCGGGAGTTGTTTCGCCCGGAGGCCGAACGCCTCGCACTGGGGGCGGCGACGCTCCCGCCCGGAGTAGGGTATTACCAGGTGGACCACAGCCAGCGTCAACCTGCCGGGTGGGCCAGCATCCAGATCGATACGCTGCCCGGACGCTCAGGAATACTGATTCGTGAGCTGTAC
>JBDHMQ010000308.1:0-2156 GCA_039656095.1 Gemmatimonadota bacterium
CCCCTGGCCGCCGCCAATGCAGGCGGAACCAAGGCCCATGCCACCTCCGCGGCGCTTCAGCTCGTGCAGCAGGTGCGCCGTGATGCGCGCTCCCGTTGCGCCGAGTGGATGCGTGAGGGCAATGGCGCCCCCGTCTACGTTCACTTTGTCGCGATCGAGGCCGAGTTCCTTTTCTACGGCGCAGTACTGTGGCGAAAAGGCTTCGTTCACCTCGATCAGGTCGATGTCATCCAGCGACAGGCCTGCCCGTTTCAATGCCAGGCGGGCAGCCGGTGCAGGACCGATTCCCATGATCCGAGGCGGTACGCCTGCCACGCCCCAGGAAACGAGACGGCCCATGGTCGCGAGGCCGTGTGCCGACGCGAATTCACCGTCTGCTACAACAAGCGCCCCGGCTCCGTCACCGATGCCGCTGGCGTTGCCGGCGGTTACGAGACCGTCCGCCTTGAAATACGGCTTGAGCCCGGCGAGAGCCTCGAGCGTGGTGTCGGGACGCAGGTGCTCGTCGCGTGCGAACGAGATCTCCTTGCCACGCTTCCGGATCGTGACCGGCACGACCTCGGCATCGAAGCGACCCTCGTCCCATGCCAGCTTGGCGAGCTGCTGACTCCTGACTGCGTATGCGTCCACCGCCTCACGCGTGAGATCATACTCGTCGGCGAGATTCTCGGCGGTCTCGGCCATCGAAAACCCGCATTGCGTGTCGGTGAGCGATTCCCAAAGCGTGTCTTCGAGTGCGTTCGGAGTGCCAAATCGCAGACCCCAGCGGGCACCGCGCACGACGTGCGGCGCCTGGCTCATCGATTCGGTTCCGCCGGTCAGGCAGACCCGGGAGTCACCCATAATGATATCTTCTGCGGCGGAGATTACGGCCTGAAAGCCGCTTCCACACAGTCGATTCAGCGTCAGGGCCGGGGCCGTCTCCGGCAGTCCAGCCTGGAGCCCTACGTGCCGCGACAGGTACACGGCGTCGGCGCTCGTCTGAATCACGTTGCCGAAATACGTATGGCCGTACTCTTCCGTGTCCACACCGGCACGTTCGACTGCAGCGGTCGCCGCGTGGGTACCGAGCTGCGTTGCCGAATGGCCCTTGAGACTGCCACCGAACGTCCCGAACGGGGTCCGGACGGCGGACAGGAAGACGATATTTCTATTTTTGTCACTCATGATTTATGGCGTCTCTTCAAATTGATTTGAACAGGGGCTACAAGTTTTCCGCAATCCACTGCGCGATCCACTCACCGACCTCCACTGTCGTATTCGTCCCGCCCAGATCGGCCGTCACGACACCCGATTCGAGCGCCGCATCTACTGCCGCATCCACGCGCTCCGCTGCGTCCGTGGCTCCCGCGTGCTCGAGCAGCAGCGCAGCCGACAGAATCGCTCCCATCGGGTTCGCGGTTCCGGTACCGACCAGATCCGGGGCGCTGCCATGCACGGGTTCGTACAGAGCACCACCAGCCGGGTTGTAGTTCGCTGACGGCGCGAGCCCCATTCCCCCGACCAACTCCGCAGCGAGGTCTGACAGAATGTCTCCGAGCAGGTTGTCCGCGACGATCACGGAGAACCGTTCGGGACTCCGGACGAGATCCATCGCGAGCGCGTCCACATAACGTTTTTCGGACTCAATGTCCGGATATTCGTCGGCTACCAGATCAAACACACGACGCCACAGGCCATACACATGAGGCACCGCGTTGGCCTTGTCACCCAGCGTCACACGCGTCCTGCCGGTGCGCTGCGCGTACTCGAACGCCGCCCGTACGATTCTCTCTACCCCAAACCGCGTCGCAAAGCACTCACTGACCGCTACCTCGTGCTGCGTGCCTGCTCTGATCGCGCCACCGGCGCCGGAATACATGCCCTCCGTATTCTCGCGAAAAATCACGAAGTCAATCGGTCGTTCACCGTCTTTCAACGGCGAAAGTCGGGGCAATCTCAGTCGAGCGGGACGGAAGTTGATGAACAGATCAAGTCGGAATCGCAGGCCCAGCAGGATATCTCGAGCATGGCTGTTGTCAGGCACGCGAGGGTCACCCACGGCGCCCAGCAGAATTGCGTCGAATTCGTCCCGCAGGGACACGAATGTGGGTTCACTAAGAGTTTCGCCGGTGGCCAGAAAATGATCGGCACCATGCGGGAACTCTTCAAACGAC
>JBDHMQ010000309.1:0-2141 GCA_039656095.1 Gemmatimonadota bacterium
GCTTTTCGGATCACAAAAATACACTTGAATATCCGTCGCAAGTGTAAATTTTTTGTGACCTGACATTTCAGAGCCTCTATCCCATGTCAGTGATTTATAAAGCTCGCTCGGTAACTTCATGGATTGCTTTATTAGCGCATCAATAACAGTGTCACTGTTTTTGTTCTTCACCTTTGCCAGCATAACGTAACGGCTATGCCGCTCTACCAGAGTCGCAATGTAGGTATTGTTTGTACCGGCAATGAGGTCGCCCTCCCAATGACCAGGCACTGCTCTGTCTTCCACTGAGGCAGGTCGCTCACTTATCGATACGGCATCAGGGATTGTACCCAGGCCTTGCCGCTTTAAACTGGAGTTTCTTGATCGACGCATGACGCGCTTGGTTCTAAGACACTGAATTAATTCCTTTTTTAACACACCTCGCGCTTGAATGAACAGGCTCTTGTAGATGGTTTCATGTGACACGTGATATCGCTCATCTTCAGGGTATTGTCGTTTAACCCAGCCTGCTATCTGCTGGGGAGACCAGTGCAGCTTAAGCTTTTTGGCGATAATCCGAATGAGGCGACGATTGCCCGCCAGTTTGCAAGTCTTCGGTCGCAGGGTTCGCTGCCATGCAGCGTCCTCTGCAGAAGTCGCTCGATAGTGATGATAGCCTCCATTACGAGTAATTTCACGGCTCACCGTGGAGGGCGAGCGGCTCAACCTTATTGCAATGGAGCGTACAGATGATTGCGTTGCAATGCCTCTAGAAATCTCTTCTCTCTCCGCCAAAGTCAGTGCCAGGCTAGAGCGCTGTCGTTGAGGCGGGCGGATGCCGCCAGTCTCAGCGAGTATTCGGGATATGGAGGAATGTCCACGATCAAACAACCGGGCGATATCGTGAAGAGAGTCACCTTTCTGCCATCTGTCCCACATCAAAGCTTTTTGGGATTCTGAGTAATTAATCCGAGTTCTGTATTTCATTATCTACACTCCGTCTTTCTGCTAAAGAATAGAGTGTTGCGTCGACCGTTTGAATCCGCACCTCAATATAGTCCTTCCGTTCCGTTCTCAACCATACTGATGGTAGCTGGCAGTTATCTGTCAGTGAGAGCGGGACATGCACCCTTTGACTACGAATATCTTAGGACTAACATTCGATGTTTACCGCCATTGAGGGGACTCCTGTCGGGCGGGTGGCCTTGCATGATACCATTGCCGATCGCCGGCGACCCCGACTGCGTCGGCCGAGGAGAACAAAAATGGGACTCACCCCCGGACTCGACATGCCTCTGGAAGAGGCCATGCTGACCCAGCGCGCCGTGCGGCGCCTCAAGCCCGACCCAGTCGACGATGCCCTGCTACGCCGACTGCTCGAGCTGGCCCTCAAGGCACCCACGGGATCCAACGCCCAGAACTGGGAGTTCATCGTGGTGCGCGATCGCGCCGTCAAGGCAAAGCTCGGGGTCATCAACCGGAGCGCCTTCAACCTCTACGGACGTCTGGGACGCCAGGCGAATCGCGATAACCCCAAGATGCTGCGGGTCATCGAGGCCGTGCAATGGCAGGCGGACCACTTCGAGGAGATCCCGGTGCTGGTGGTCGCCTGCCTGAAGGGGATGCGGCTGCCCTTCCCCAGCATCGCCGCCACCAGCTTCTACGGCTCCATCTATCCCTCGGTGCAGAACTTCCTACTGGCCGCCCGCGCCGTCGGTCTGGGCGCCGCCCTCATCACCTTGCCCCTCTGGAACTCGTTCGCCGCGCGCCGCGCTCTTGGCCTGCCGTGGAACGTGACCCCCTGCGTCGTGATCCCTGTGGGCTGGCCCATCGGCCGCTACGGCCCCACGACCCGCCGTCCTATCGAGGACGTGGTCTCCATCGACCGCTATGGCAACCGGGCCTGGAAGGATGGAGCCTGAAGCCGACGAGCCAAGAGGCCAGGAGCACCTGGACACGGGGTTGGCCGCGGTTCTGATCCTCCAGCCCGAAAGCAAGTCCTCGGAGCAGGTCGCTCAATGACCGTTGTGAGATAAATTTGCGCCTGTCACGGTGTCACAGTACGAATGACTCTTCCTAGGACGTGAAAGCAGACATGCGGTCTATACGAAATGGTCCATTAAATCGGGGCAAAACCACTCGGGGCAACCATATCCTGCCTC
>JBDHMQ010000310.1:0-3194 GCA_039656095.1 Gemmatimonadota bacterium
GTCGTCCCGTAGACTATCCCAGGGCAATAGAGTTGGTACGGCAGGGTCGGGTTCAAGTGGAACCGCTGGTGACGCACCGCCACTCGCTGGATGAGATCGGCGCGGCGTTCGACGCGGCCCGGGCGGGCACGGGAGTCCGCGGTGTGGTGACCCCTTAATTATTCGAGGCACATTTTATGGCAACGAGAGCCGATTCCGGTTCTTCCGTGTTGGGCGTCTGGAAGGTCGCACAGTTTCTTGGTGTTGTCCTGACCGTCGTGTTGTTGGCCGGGCTTTACAGAGAGCCTGACTTGACGCTCAAGATCCTCTGGAACGCGGTAATTCCACTACTTCCAGCGGTATTCCTGGTTCAGCCGGAAATCTGGCGTAACGCCTGTCCATTGGCGACGCTGAACGTGCTTTCCGGACGCCGAGCTGGCAAGCGGACGCTCAGCCCGGAGGCAGCGCGTCGTTTCGGCGCAGTCGGGATCGTTCTTCTGTTCGCGATGGTTCCCGCGCGAAGATTCCTGTTCAACACGGATGGCACGGCGCTCGCCATAACGATCACTGCCGTCGCCGTTCTCGCGCTTGTACTCGGATTCGTATTCGACATGAAGGCAGGCTTCTGTAACGCCCTGTGCCCCGTGCTGCCTGTTGAACGCCTGTACGGACAGCGTCCGCTATTCAAGGTGCCAAACGCCCACTGCAAGCCGTGCACGTTGTGTACCCGTCGAGGCTGTATCGACCTGGTTCAGACGAAGTCCGTCGATCAGACGCTGGGAACCGAATCCAGACCCGGACGGTGGCTGCTGGCTCCGTACGGTGTTTTTGCGGCGGCGTTTCCGGGATTTGTGGTCGGATATTATACGACGACCGACGTCGCACTTTCCGCTGCAGGTTCCGTATACGCGAACGTCGGCTTGTGGATGCTCGGCAGCTTTGTGGTCGTCTCGGTGCTTGTATTGGCGTTCCGGATTCCCGGGGCTGTCGCAACGGTTCCGATCGCGGGGCTGTCACTCGGTCTCTACTACTGGTTCGCCGCGCCGGTCGTATCTGAAGCGCTCGTGTTGGGTGACTGGGCTTCTACGGCCATTCGGGTCGCGGCATTCGCTTTGCTCGCCACCTGGGTCTGGAAGTCCCGCGGCGATCTCCACATGAACAATGGAGTCGGCCGATGACCCTCACGGCTACGATTGCGCGAAGAGCATCAATTGATTCTCAAGGTGCTGGGAGCTTTCGAGCGAGTAATGGTTCATTTACGCGCCGAGCCGGAGAATCCAACTCCAGAGGTTGTTGAGGCCGTAGACGATTGCCTCGCCTTCTTCCGCCTGTTTGCTGACGCCTGTCACCATGGCCAGGAGGAGGACGTACTGTTCGTAGAGTTGGTAGATCGGGGAATGCCTCGCGAAGTCGGTCCGATCGCGGTGATGCTAGCCGAGCACGACCAGGGCAGGGCTCTAGTGCGCGCCATGATCGCCGCCCAGCAGAAGGCGATCGGCGGCGACGCGGATGGCTGGGCCGATCTTGAGCGAGCGGCACGAGATTATGTGTCGCTTCTTCGCCGGCATATCATGAAAGAGGATGGGGTGCTGTTTGAGATGGCCGACCGGATGATAGCCGGTCCTGCCTGTCATGAGATCTGCGAACTCTACCATGCGGTATGTCTCGACAAGCTGGAGGGTCGCACGCGCCTTGAGCTACAAGAACTTGCGGCCAGCGTGGTTGAACGCTTCCCGGCGGAAGACGTCTGAGGCCGCAGGATTTGTTAGTCGGCTGCCGAGGTTCCCATTTGTATCGTGATTTCTGCGGCGAATAGCATTGTACGATCGTCATCCTCGGCGTACCAACGGAGCAGCACCTCAGTATCTCTCCTGATAGGGTCACGAAAGGATACGCGACCATTCGTGATGACCTCCACGGGGCTATCAAAGTCGAATTCTTCGGGAGATAGAAGCAGGCGGTAGCTCCGGACACCTTCGCTTGTGACCAGAACCCGATTTCCGTCACGGACAACTTTGATTCGTCCCGACGGTACCTGGTGACCCAGGCCCTCTATTCGTGGAAACTGTGCGTCGTTGGTGGCGGAACCAAGCCTGAGTATTTCGACCCAGTGAGCCCTGTTATAGGCATCGATTCGCTCTGTCTGCCAGGCAATCGTGTCAGGCAACGGATCCCGCACGGCCGTTGCCAGGAACTCCTCAATCCGCGTGGTTTCATCAGGTAGCCAGGAAAGATCGTGGCCGGCTCCATCGATTGGCCGGAACGTGATTCTGGCTCCAGCCGCCCGCCACTGTTCGATGTACGGTACGACAGTGCGATACGGGTACAGTCGATCGTTTTCCGTGTTTACGATATAGAATGGCTTGTTTAGCAGGTTCAGTGCGTAGACTTCGCCGTCCACCCCCATGCGTGGATTATTGACTACGGCTACGTGACCTATGAACGGCAGGAAAGCAGCGTAGGGCGTGGTTGTGCGCGCTGCATAAAAGTAGACGCCACTTCCGCCGTCAGAGATACCAAGCATACTCACGCGGTTCTCGTCGATGTTGTAGGTGGCCTTCACATCTGCCAGCAGCCCGGTCAGGCTCTCCGACTGGCTTGCTTCCCACCACTTGGAGGTGTTCCAAGACGCGGGGATCAGGGTGATGTGCTCCTCCGATGCCGTCCGGTCGTAGTTCCTCCACCAGGCGCCTGGTCTTTCGTAGGCAGGGCGTCCGACGCCTCCATGCAGCCAGATTCGGAGCGGATAACTGCGAGCAGGGTCATATGTCTCAGGTACCAGCAGCACATAGGGATGCGGCGTGCCGTCGGAAATTGTGTGCGTGCCATCGACACGGCCACGCGGGACGTCTGCTGCGTAGGAGCGACCGGCAACCAGACTCGCATACAGGGAATCGAAGTCTTGAATCGTGGTCGCAGGCAACTGCGCAGGTGTGAGAAGTGCGCCGATCGCGACCAGCAGGAACGGCAGGAATCGGGTCATTGGTCCCAAAAGTGATGTTGGCATGCCGATTGTAGTGCCAACTCGGGGAAGGGTTCCCGGGGCTTCACTCCAGGCGGGTTGAGCTTGGCAATGGCACGCTTTCGCTCTGGTCCCGTATGCGATCGAGCTCGTCGGCTTGGCTGCATCCCATTCGGTAGTATAGTTTGCGCAGCCGAAATCAGTGGACCGGGTAGCTCAGTTGGTAGAGCAACGGACTTTTAATCCGTAGGTC
>JBDHMQ010000311.1:0-2115 GCA_039656095.1 Gemmatimonadota bacterium
GAGTTCTGCCATTCCGGTTTGCCGAGTTCTGTGAGTTCGCGGACGTGGACCCAGGCGACGTGGTGTTCGGGTACGGTCTTACTGAAGGAACCGTAGAACTTCGTTCCCGTGTGGCGGCTCTGTATCCGGGGGCGACCGAAGCTGATGTGCTCATCACGACGGGTAGCGCGGAAGCGAATTTTCTTACCATGTGGCGGTTGGTGGATCCCGGCGACCATGTCGTGATCGTGCAACCCACCTATGGGCAGACATCTGGTCTGGCCGAAGGCCTTGGCGCAACGGTGACGCCATTGTGGCTCGAAGAAGAACTTGGTTGGCAACCGGCGCCCGGTGCGGCAGCAGACAGTATCACTGCGGGCACACGTCTCGTGGTGGTTACGAATCCGAACAATCCGACGGGTGCGATTCTGTCAGAGAAAGCTCGCCGCGAAATCGTCGATGCCGCGGAGCGTGTGGGAGCGTGGATACTTGCCGACGAGGTGTATGCCGGAGCAGAGCTGGAGGGAGAGGTTACGCGAACGATGTGGGGTGACGCCGCCAGAGTTATCGCCACAGCCTCGCTCTCCAAGGCTTATGGTCTGCCGGGCCTGCGGCTTGGATGGCTTGTCGCGCCGGCTGAACTGCGCGAAGAGCTCTGGGCTCGGAAGGACTACACGTCGATCTCGCCGGCCGTTCTATCGGATCGTCTGGCCCAGGCCGCCCTGGAACCTGAAAACCGTTCCCGAATTCTCGGCCGATGCCGCCGGATCGTGCAGCCGAATCTGGAGATTATCGAAGCATGGGCGGCGACTGCAGGCGGCGTGAAGTACCAACGGCCACATGCAGGGGCGATCTGCCTGTTCAGCTATTCCGAACCCGTTTCATCGCTGGATCTCGCAGAACGGTTACGAGTGGATCACAGCGTACTGATCGTCCCCGGTGTGCACTTCGGTTTGGAGAATACATTCAGGATTGGCTTTGGATACGAAGCCGACAAGCTTCCGATCGGCCTCACGCACCTCTCGGAGGTTCTCGGGGCCATCAAACCAGTGACAGCCTGATGCTGCGCCTTCCTTCGTACGAGTACCACCGGCCCACGAGCCTCGATGAAGCCCTTGGTTTGCTTGCTGAATTTGCCGGAGATGTAATGCCGATTGCCGGCGGAACTGATCTCGTACCGAACATGAAGCATCGCCTGTTTACGCCGGGTCATCTGGTGTCGCTTCGCGGCCTGCCGGAACTCACCGGGATTACTACCGAAACGGGAACCATCAGCATTGGGGCGGCCGTAAGCCTGGCGGATGTCGCGTCCAACGAGCTGATTCGCAAAGCTCTGCCGTCACTGGCGGAAGCGTGTGCCGACATTTCAGGACCGCAGCTTCGTCGAATGGGAACCGTTGGTGGCAATATTTGTCTCGACACGCGGTGCACGTACTACAACCAGACGTTCTTCTGGCGACAGGCATTGGGATTCTGTCTCAAAAAGGACGGCGACGACTGTCATGTCGTGAAAGGTGGTACCCGGTGCGTTGCCGCCCACTCAGCCGATGCAGCAACGGCTCTCATGACGCTCGACGCCAGCTTGGAGATAGCCGGTCCCGAGGGGCACAGAGCGGTCTCAATCGAGAAGTTTTTTACGTCGGACGGAATCTGGAATCGGCGCATGGAACCCACGGAAGTTCTCGTGGCGATTCATATACCCCAGCCCGAGCCCGGCACACGATTCAGCTTCCAGAAGTTGAGGATTCGCGATTCAATCGACTTTCCGTTGATGAACCTCGCAGCTGCCTGCCATATGGATTCCAATGGCCACATCGATTCGATTTGCATGGTAGCTTCTGGCATGGGTTCCTATCCGCGGAAAATCGGCAAACTTGAGGACGCAGCCCTTGGGTACAGGCTCGAGGAAGCAGTCATCGAGGAAATCACACAACAAGCGTTCCGGCAGAGCCACCCGCTGGACAACATTCCGGTAGACAAGGACTGGAGACGGGCGATGGTGCCAGTGCTGGCCCGTCGCGCCCTGGAAGCGATGGCGGCCGACTGAACCGATCGGTGACCCAACCGAAAAACCCGACGCCACCGGGAGGTGGGCGCCGGGTTTCCGGATCGAGCCTCATCGCCATCCATGCGAGA
>JBDHMQ010000312.1:0-2115 GCA_039656095.1 Gemmatimonadota bacterium
AATGGGTGCGTCGCGCCATAGATTCTCTGCGGAACCAGCATTGGCCGCGTAGAAATCAGCAAACAACACATCCCAGATGAGCCACCCGGCTGCATACAAGTCGATGCCGCCGACGATCGTTCCAGTAAGAAGCTTCTTCATGTCCATCGAGTTCTCCTGCTTAGAGAAGTGCAGACGTGCCAGATCCTACAAGAAACGAGATGATTCACAGTGCTCAGGGCGCGTAGTCAGTGCTGCTTGCTGTCTTCGCCAGGACCATGGCGATACCTGCACCGACGATTGCCGTGCGAACCAGTTCAAGCGCAGGGTCCGCCAGAGTTGCCGTGAGATTGTCGATGTTGGTATTCGCGTAATGAATGAAGTCCACGCCCAGCCACAGCATGAATCCGGTGATCGCGCCCACCTTGGCGCCATCGGCCACGGAAGATGCTCCGGTCTTAATGATCGCCATCGTGAAGAGAGCAGCTAGCGCCAGGTTGCCGACCGCCGATGCCCAGAGAATGGCGTCTTCGCGGCCTACGCCCGTTGCCGAACCCGCGTTGGCTGCAAAGAAGTCGGTAAACAGAGTTCCCCAGATCAGCCAGCCCAGGCCATACATCAGAATGGCGCCGACAACTGTCCCCGTCATGAGCCTCTTCATGTCCATCGGTCCCCCCTACTTCGAGAAGCCGGCCACACGAGCATGCGATCTCGCACTGGACCTCGAACGACCGGAAAAAGCGGATGCGTCGGCAACTAGTATGCGAAAAAAAACGCCCGGAGGGCAAGTGAAGATAAACGCTTTTTAGATCGTTAAATATAATTACAACACCAGTTTCCATCTCCACTCGGATGCCGATCAATTTATTCTTCGACGGATCCTGACTCTTCGGAGGGCGCGAAATGGCTGCAGTGGTAAGGCTGGTAGACGAGAAGCGCCCGCAGGCGGTATTCTATCGGTCCTGTGGATAGCGACCCGCCGCTCCCCTGGTAGGAGGCTCATGCTTTATTCGAAGACGTGCGAACATGCGATCAGGGCCCTTGCCTACCTGGCGAGTCGACCCTCCGGTGATCTCTGTCTCGTTGACGAGATTGCCGAGGCCGAGGACATGCCCCGTCCGTTTACGAGCAAGATCCTCCGCGATCTAGTCCGGGCCGGGCTCTTAACGTCATCGCGTGGCCCCGGCGGTGGATATGCGCTGGCTCGCGAGCCGGCAGACGTGTCATTGCTCGAGATCCAGCAGATCATTGACGGAATCGGCAATCTCGATCGATGCGCGGTGGGACTGGCAGCCTGCAACGACTACGCTCCGTGTCCATTGCATGATGAATTCAAGCCTCTACGGCAATCGATTCGGGCGTATCTTGAGGACACCACCCTGGCGGAAATGGCCGGAGCGTTGAAACGGAAGCGAGCACTGCTCGTTGAGGATAGCTGATGTCCAGAACCATCGTCATCACGGGCTGCAGCACGGGCTTTGGCCGAATCGTTTCGGAACAATTTGCTCGTGCCGGCGACCGGGTATATGCCACGATGCGCGGCGTCGATGGCAAGAACAGCGCGGTGGCTGCAGAACTTCGGGGACTCGTACAGTCGGAGGGTATCGACCTGCGGGTACTGGAACTGGATGTAACTTCAGATGCGTCCGTCGAGGCCGCGGCCGAGACAGTCATCATGGAGTCGGGCGCCCCGGACGTGGTGATCAACAACGCGGGTCAGATGTACATGGGGATCACGGAAGCGTTTACGGCCGACGAAATTGCCCGGCAACTCGACATCAACGTCGTCGGTGTGCACCGGGTGATTCGCGCCTTTCTGCCTGCGATGCGCCAGGCCGGCTCTGGATTGATTATCAACGTGAGTTCGATCGCTGGCCGCATGTCTCTGCCGTTCTTCTCGGTTTATCATGCGAGCAAGTGGGCGCTCGAAGGTTACTCGCTCGGGCTCCGCTCAGAGCTGGCATCGTCGGGGATCGATGTCGTGTCTGTACAGCCAGGTCCGTTCACGACGGAGTTGTTTGGACAGGGCCCAGGGCCGGTTGATGTGGAGGGCCGTGCCGCGACCTATCCGACAGCCGTCCCCGAGGCACGCGCGGGGATGGATGCGGCGTTTGAGGAGATCTTCGAAGACCCCGA
>JBDHMQ010000313.1:0-3684 GCA_039656095.1 Gemmatimonadota bacterium
CACCTGATCGAGGGACGCACACCGGATTGGCTGATTGAGGCGGGTTTCACGCCTGCGAGCGTGGCGACGGTTCGTAGTCGACTCGAGTCCACTCACTGGAAACGGAACCTACCCACCGTGGCAATGTTATCATCTACGGCGATCGGAGAATGGTATCTCCGCCCGGTCGACTATTGAGGCGAGGATGGCTGTGGACAACCTGAGGCAGGGCAAATGGTGGAGCGTGACGGGATGGTTGTTCATCCTGGCGCTCGTCGTGCGTCCGGCTGGTGGTCATCACGATTCGGGACACGCCCAGTCGGACGGCCATAGCCACGTCCCGGTCCCGACTCAAACGCACTCACACGGCTCACATGTGCCGGTTGGTCTGCCGACCGACGCTCCAACGCCCGGACAACAGTCGCCCGATCAGACGCAGCCGTGTCCTTGTGCGTCATCCTGCAGCGCCACCAAGTCAGGTATCGCCGCCGCTATGGCGGCTCCGGAGGATACTGGCGTACCACCTCTTCGACTCGTGCTGGACGCTCGGTCGACGAACAACCCGCTTGTCCCCGCTATACGATTTCGCCTTCCCCTGGCTACGGCTCCCCCCCTCCTCGGCATGTAGTTCACGTCCAATTGAGTTCAGCTGCAAGGGTCGCTGACAGCTGACTTACAGAAAACTTTCATCCGGGGAGGATGATGTGCGCAAATATATCTTCAGTGTGCTGGCTACCATATCGATCGCTGCCGGTGTCGGAGTACCCGACGCCCTGGCGCAGGACCACGACCATGACGACGACCAGGCCGAACAGTCCCATAGCGGGCTCCACTTCGCGCATCCGATGATCGCAGAATCGGTCACACCCGATACGAAGATTCGACTTGACCACCAGCTACTGGATCTGCCGGATGGAGACAAGATCAATGTCGGCAACTTTGAAGCGGAGTATGCATTCTCTCGCTCATTCGGCATCGAGGTCGGTTTGCCGTATTCCTACACCGATAGCGATTTCGGCAATCTCGAGGTGGCGCTGAAATTCGCCAACTTCGAGTTCGAGGATTCCGGACTCATGCTCGGCTACGGCATCGAGTTCGGATTCCCGACGGCCGGAGAGATACACGAAGAAGAGGAACCGCTTCCAGCGGTGCGCTCAGGTGGCTTTGATGGATCACCGCTCGCATCGTTCCGCGCCAGTTCACAGTCGAGCAGTGGCGGTGGGATCGGTGAAGCAGAGTGGGAAATCGCACCGTTCCTCAACATCGGCCTGAAGACGGGTGACCTGGAGTTGGCCCTGTGGGGTTTCCTGGAAGTACCGTTTTCCCAGGATGAAGGCGAGGAAATTGAAACGGAAATTGGGTACAACCTTTCCGCCCTGTATCACGCCTCCCCGCGCTTCATAGCACTGCTTGAGTTGGACGGAACGGGCGGTGTCAGTGGACATGCCGTCGGCGAGGACGTCATTAACCTGTCGCCGGGCATTGTCTTCCAGCTGCAACCTGACGGACCGCTGATGATTGGAACGTCGATCGGTATTCCGTTGAGTAACCAGGAAGATTTTTCGACACGCTGGACAACATCATTGTTCTGGCATTTTTAGGGTTTGAACCGACAAAGGGGCAGGTCTCCAGTGGAAACCTGCCCCTCATTTGCCCACATTCCCTGCTGTAATATACCCCCTAGGGGAATCGAACCCCTGTCTCCTGGCTGAGAACCAGGTATCCTGGGCCACTAGACGAAGGGGGCGTGCCTGTTTTCCAGGGACGCATATTCTAAATGATCACGTGACACTGTCAACCTCTACGTGCGGCCGTGGGCCTGGCCGGCTGGATTGCGGGGCGTGAATCGCTGGAACGATACGGCGTCCTTTCGGTTTTCCTCGGAGGGATTGCCGCGCTTCCCAGCTACTATTCGGGTATCGCGGTCGCGGACGACGTGGCACAGCGAATATTTGTGGCGCCAGGCATCGTTCAGACGCATCGGACCTGGGCCACGTGGGCAGCCGTGGTCCTTGTAACGAGTGCCATTTTCGCGGGTTATTCGCTGACGCAGCCAAAGGAAGGCCGGCTACGCAGGTTCGCCCTGTTGGTGGGCGCGGGGGCAGCCCTGCTTACTGCTCTTGCCGCATTCCGGGGAGGCAGGATTGAGCATGGCGATGAGGGTGAGGCGGACCGGGAAACGCCAGCGGCGGCTGCACTGCCAGCAACAGGGGAAAACAAATGACCGATCCGACGCGTGTACCTGAACTACCGATCATCATCGGCGAAGGACTCGATTGCTCCAGAACAGTCAGCCATTCGCAGGTTACTCTCACCCAGTTGATGTCGCCGCAGGATGCCAACCTGTGGGGCAACGTGTTCGGGGGTGTAATCCTCGCTCTGGTGGATAAGGTCGCCTGGGTAAGCGCGGCGCGTCACTGCGAGAATCCGTGCGTGACGGCGAGCTTTGACCAGGTGGACTTTCGTTCACCCATCGACATTGGTGAGGTCGTTACTCTCAAGGCATCGATCAATTCAGTGGGACGCACCTCGATGGAGATCGGGGTCCGCGTCGAAGCAGAGGCAGTGCACGGCGCCCAGCGACGGCATACCAATTCATGTTATGTGACTATGGTTGCCATCGACGAAGACATGAAGCCGATTCCGGTGCCACGTCTCGAGATAGAATGCGAGGACCAATTCCGTCGCTACCAGGATGCGGAAGCCAGGCGGCGGGCCCGCCTGAAATTGGCAGAACAGCGGCGCGAGCGACGAGCCTGACACCGCTCTCCGCAACTCACCGGTAGCTTTCTAGAGGATACTCACCAGAGAGTAGAACACGAAAGCGGCCCCGGACATCACCAAGCACTGCAAAGCAATCTGCCTGGCCGGCATCTTGGCCAACAATCCAAGCAGTAGCCCGACTGCCACTGCCGCTCCGATCAAAATCAACAGCATCGCACCCTCTTTCGGTATTCGGTTCTGGAATCCTGGTCAAGACCTGAGCAGGCCGCGTTACCGGCGCATCAGTGCTTCAATTTCGTCCGCATTCCGGGGCGCGGATGACGACATCACCCGCGATCCGGTCTCTGTCACCAACACATCATCTTCGATCCGCACGCCGAGATTTTCTTCGGCGATGTAGATCCCCGGCTCTACCGTCAGGACCATTCCCGGTGCGAACGGCGTCGCGTAGTTGCCCACGTCGTGGACATCCATCCCGAGCCAGTGACCGATACCGTGAATGAAGTAGGCATCGCATGTCCTGCTTCCGCACAGGTCACCGGAGTGGTCGCGCATATACTCGCGGGAGGCCTGACCTACATCGCGCATCGTAGCCCCCGGTCGCACCGCGTCGATTCCTGCCTGCTGCGACGCCAGAACCAGATTGTATATCTCACGCTGTCGGTCGGTAAACGTCCCGGAGACTGGAACCGTGCGCGTCACATCCGCCGTGTAGTAGCTGTACTCAGCCCCAATGTCCATTACGACCAGATCGCCGGCCTCCATCTGTCGCCTGCTGCGGTCATAATGAAGTACGACCGAGTTGGGTCCTGAACCAACGATGCTCGGAAAGCCGACTCGCTCGGCCCCTCCGGCTCGAAAATTGTACTCGATCACGGCCTCCGTCTCGTACTCGTACATCCCGGGCCGCATCGAGCGCATCGCGGCGCGTTGTGCGGCAGCCGTAATGTCGATCGCGCGCTGGAGCATCTCCAGTTCAAA
>JBDHMQ010000314.1:0-2089 GCA_039656095.1 Gemmatimonadota bacterium
CAGTCAGTTCATATTCTCCTTCATCGAGGTTGTTGAATTCGAACATTCCCAGGCGGTCCGTATTCTCGGAATATTGATTCGGAGTAGCTTGAGGCGCAGTGCCCTCCGCTGAAGAACTCTCCACTTCCTCGGCGACGACGCTTGCGCCCTCAAGGGGTTGGCCGGCATCATCGAGTACAGCACCGGCAATTCTCAAGTAATCTGGCTCAGCCTCGGCCTCGGCCTCATTCTCCTCCAGTGTTTCTTGCTGCTGTTGCTGTGCCTCGGAATCTTTGTCGCTCCGGTCCTTCGCGGACTGTTCCGTTGACGAATCGGTAGCCTGGTCCGTTGGTTTGGCCGATTTGTCGTCCTTGTCTGTTGTCGATTCAGTGGATGTCGATTGAGTGGACGTCGATTGGGTCGACGTCGACTGAGCGAATGTCGATTGCTCACTTTCGCGAGTGGCAGAATATTGATGAACCCCGTAATAGGACAAACTCAGAACGATGGCCCCCAGCGCGACCAGGAGCATGATTGTCCTTGTATACCGTCTCTTACCAGCCATAGCTTCCAAATCCCCTGTTTCTTGACCCCTGTCGGGACGCCCTGCTCCAAGATCTGAAGCGCTCTGCGGGGCGAATCATATCGTGAAAACCCGCACTGACACCCTTCAAAATGTGAGCGATGGCGAGCCACGAACCCAGGACGTCTCGTTGGCCTGAGCGCTCCCGAGTCAGGCAATGGCGCGTATCACTTGACGTTTATTATAGTACATTCAGGGGAATCCATCCGTGTGTCTGGCATTTATTACGGGGTAGAGGTCAGTTGCAATAACCAACGATTAAACTTAATGTAGCTTTTCAGCAAATGTCATTTAGAAGGTGACCGGCCTTCAAAGAGCAGGTCGTGGACGTCAGCGCCCCCCCTTCAAGGGCAGCGAAGATGCGCGGCTATTCCGGGCTGCGCATTGCTTTGCAGCGCGCCAGGCGCGTATCCCCAGCATCTGATCAGACTCGCCAGGTCAGGGCAACATAAGCAAATCAGCAACTCATCTGCTACACTTACTGATGCTGGGGGCGGCTTTGAGCTAGAATGGCTTGGCGCATGAGTTCAGTGGACACTCAAAGAACGGGGGTGATGTTGGATGTTCAAAATACATTCTTTTAGCCACATGCGGGCCGCTGCCAACCTGGCTTCCGACGGCTCTTGCCATCCCGTAAGCTCGGGAACCCGCTTGGGCAAAGCCCTGCTTTTGCTGAGTCTTGCAGGATTGGCCGCGCTCCTGCCGCAACCTGGTCTGTGGGCAGCGAGTTCCCCTGCAAGCTGCCCGGTCAATTTCACGGTTGAAAGCATCTCACTGACTGACTGGGAAACTGGACTCGGCGTCCCGCCAGATCAATGGACCGTTGACACCTATGGCGAGGCCCAACCGGGAAACTTCGATACTCCCGACTGGGCCCTGGTCGGTGGCCTGCCCGACAGCCGGACCGGTACAGCTGCCTTCGTCGCAAATCTGGACGTAGGTTCCTGTCCCGGCGATGACCAGTCGGGGGTCTTGACCCTCACCAGTCCAATTATCGATATTCCGGCCGAAACCGATACACTGAAGATTGCGCTCAACCACTGGTTCGACATCGAGTACGGCTGGGATGGCGGTAACCTGAAAATCAGTGTCAACGAGGGTGATTTCACGCTCGTGCCCGGATCAGCCTTCGAGACCGGCCCCTACACCGATGTGCTGTTCGAGGCCATCCGAGATTTGTTCCCGTACAACTTAAACCCCCTCGCGGAACAGGAGGCCTTCACCGGGCCTGGGCTGGATTTGGAAGGCGGCAGTTGGGGCGTGTCCCGCGTCAACCTTGCCGGCCCTTTCGCCGCCGAGGACAGCATCCAGCTCCGGTTCGACTTTGGTATAGATGAATGCTTTGGCGCGGTGGGATGGTATATAGACGAAGTCGAGGTCTACAGCTGTGAGGCCGAACTCGATAAAATTGACCAAACGATCACCGGGTTAGCGGCCGATCCGGCCGCTGGCGTGGTTGATGGAAGCTCAGCCCTGAGTGCAACTGCAAGTTCCGGCCTGGCAGTTACCTTCGGTAGCAGCACAGAG
>JBDHMQ010000315.1:0-2086 GCA_039656095.1 Gemmatimonadota bacterium
AACGACGTTTCCGGCCCGCTGTCAGGGCGAAAGGCTGATACACCAGCAGAATGCAAGGCGACCGACCCCGGCAGGGATATGATCTCCTCACCCTGCTTCGGAAAATGGAGACCCGGATCGCCCGGCTCGACAAGCGCTGGCAGGCCTTCCGAGCCGATCCCCGGCCAGAACGGCTGGAGAAAGTCCGGCGAACTTTCGAGGGCACCGATCAGGCGCTGGCTGCGCTTGCCTCACATCTCGAGGGTTCCGGAGAGGTTCGCCCCGGCGCCGATGCACGGGCCGTGGTAGAAGCTGGCCGAACACTTGACACGACTCTGGCTGAAATCACACGAGCCTGGGGATTTCTGAGAAGCAAGCCCGATCCGTCTGGACTTGATGGGCTCGCCGATCGACTTGCTCGTGCCGAAGCTGCTGCTGCAATCCTGGGACTCGCTTTGCCTCCGGCACCCAGATCTGAACAACGACAAAGCACACATCTGACATCTCCACCCTCCTCCGAGCCAGGAAATCTTGACGGGCTCTTGAGGCGTGTCCACGATGATTGGCAGACTCTTAGACGCCAACCGGCATCCGACCGGGTCGGTGTACTGAGGGGAGAGCTGGCTGAGGCTCGACGGCAGACCGAGGGTCTCCGAGCGCACCTGCAGACCGGTGAGAACCCTGACCCCGCAACTGCCCGATATCTCACAGGTGCGAGCGAAGCCGTAGGATTCGCTCCCTATCGCGACGCGTTCACTGGTTTGTACAATCGAGCGGGTTTCGATGCGCTGGCCGGGGCAGAGCTCAAGCGATGCCGCCGCTACTCACGCGATTTCGGCTTGCTGCTACTGGAAGTTCAACCTGTTTACCTCGGAGATCTTCGGACAACATTGGCCACCCTGCAGGCGCTACTCCGGGGCTACGATCTACTCAGTCGATACTCCGACCGCCTTGTAGTAGTTGGTCTGCCAGAGACCGACGCTGCAGAAACCCGGCGTATCGCAGCCCGACTCCTGCGCGCCATGGAAGAATCCAATCAGGTCGCGGTCCGGCGACTGTCCTACGCGCTAATGCCGGATGACGGAGCGACTCTTTCGATACTGCTTGAGTGTGCCGAAGAACGGCTGTCTGCCTAGCAGGTCGAAGTGGACTCAGGAGGCTCCGAGACGCGGGAAAGAGTGGATCGCAACACATCCAATGGGGCGGCACCAACAAGCTTAAATCTTCCCAACAGCACGGTAGGGGTAGATGTGATTCCGTAGCGTGCGGCCTCGGACTCAACTTCATCCAGTGCGCTTTCGTACCGACCATCGTCCAGGGCGGCCGCGAGACCCGTATCATCGATTCCCGCCTGCTCTGCGACTCTCGCAAGCACTACAGAATCTCCGATATCGAATCCGTCCGCGAAAACCGCCCGAAATACAGCGGTGTGGAATCGGTGGAATTCATTCAGACCGCAGTCGCGAGCAAACTCCGAAGCTTGAAGAGCCTGATGCGTCGAGGGGGGCGAGCCTGGCAAGCTGAACGGCAGGCCAAGCTGTGCAGCGTCGCGACTCAACTCCTCGACGCAAGCTTTTAGTTCTGCAGGATCCTGGCTAAGGCCCGTCCAGTCACCCGGCAACTCCGGGTCGAAGGCTGACAGTGGTCGCCAGACGATCGTCAGGCTTGCCTCGGAGGCAAGCAATTCAAGCCGCGCATTGGCCAGGTAGGAATGTGGGCACGCATAGTCGCCATATAGGAACGCAACCGGCTCAGCGGGCATCTCAGCCATAGCATCGGGCCTCTTCATTATCTGGCGATGCAACGGAACTTGCCCGGCTTTCAATGGCCACCTGCTGGGCATTTTCGAGCTCGACCAAAATTTCCTGCTCAAGCTCGGCTAACCGTTCCCGCGTGACATTGTCCGTCTGATCTCCCGGAAGACGGAGAAGGCACTCTTCAAAAACTCCGATCGGATCGCGCCGGCCCCAGTGTTGAAACTGCTCCTCCGGACAAGTCGCTCGGGCCTCCCGCTCATCGTGGGTAGCATGGCCACCCATCCGAAACGTCTCGGCAGCAATAGCAACGGGTCCGCGACCCTCACGACAAGCCCTCACCGCGAGAACCG
>JBDHMQ010000316.1:0-2059 GCA_039656095.1 Gemmatimonadota bacterium
GGGCGAAAAAAACCCCGCTCCCGTTGACCGGAAGTGGGGTAGTCTCGGCTTTGTTCAGTGCCGAATCAGGCAGTATCCACTTCCGTATACGCGCAGTTTGACCACCACCGCCAGGCGGAGGACTCAATGTGCGGATAACGGAACGACACCCGATTAATCATGGGCCGATGAATAGCGGAGCCTCTGCCGGTCGTCAAGGTCGTACTACCAGATGGCCGCCCTTCATGACCAAAACCACATTGCCCAGTGCAGACAGGTTGTTGGCCGGATCGCCATCGACAGCGACCAGATCAGCCAACTTGCCGGCGGTAATTGAGCCCAGTTGATCGTCAATTCCGAGGATCTCAGCGTTTACGATCGTAGCCGCCCTCAGGGCCTCGGTCAGACTCATACCGCCACGCACCATCCAATCGAGCTCGACCCGGCTGTCACCGTGATCAAACACACCTACGTCGCTACCCAGACCCATTCGCACGCCGGCCCTTCGCGCCAGCCGGAATACATCCAGGACCTGTTCGATTCTGGCTGACGGAGGTCCTCCCGGCGTAAAGCGGCCGCCATACTCTTCATTGGCGGCGACGGCGGAAAGCGTGGGGTAGAGCGCCACACCGTGCTCAGCCATCAGATCGAAAACTTCCGCCGTTCCACCGAAGCCATGCTCGATCGTTGCTGCTCCGGCGAGCACGGCACGACGCATACCCTCGGGAGTCGACGCGTGTGCTGCTACGCGACGACCGGTCCGGGACGCCTCGTCCACGATCGCCTCCAGCTCTTCGACGGTCGGTGCCGGAAGGTCGCTGCGGGTATCTGCGTACACTTTAATCCAATCGGCCCCGAGAGCAATCTGCTCGCGCACCGCCCGGCGCATCTCATCGGTGCCGGTGGCCTCCTGGGCAGCTATCGGTATGTCGATGTTCCAGGCGTATCCACGGGGTCCAGGTGCGTAGCCCCCGGTTGCGACGATCGCCCGGGATGCGACCAGCAGCCGCGGCCCCGGTACGATGCCGGCTTCAATCGCGTCCCGCAGGGATACGTCTGCCTGGCCCGCACCCTCTGCACCCAGATCCCGCAACAAGGTGAATCCGTTTAGCAGGGAAGCTCTTGCGTGCGCAACAGCTCGTATCGTTCGTTCCTCAAGCGATTCGCGCACGACTTGATCAGCCCACGGGGTCTCGTCATAGGGATGAAGGGTTACATGCGAGTGGGCATCAATCAGGCCCGGAAGCAGGGTCGCACCAGGAAGCTCAATCAGTACGGCTCCCGGTGACTGACCAAGCTCGGCTACCGGGCCCACGGCCTGGATCCTGTCTCCCTTAATGATTACTGCCCAACCCGCGCGCATCGAACCGGCCTCGGCATCAAACACCCGGGCTGGTAGGAGGACCGTCGTCTCATTCAGGTCGGTTTGGGCCTGCAGTGTTCCGGTGGGAGCCAGGGCGCACGCCGGGCCGATGATCAGCAGAACAACGGTTCGAAACCAACGCATAGATCCTCCGTAATGACAATTTCAGTCGTGCGGGTTTTCAAAGCTAAGCTCAAGGTCTGCTTCGAGCCCAGTGTTGGGTGCGACCTGGCAGCTTGCCGGTGTGGCGGTTCGCCACGATATTCAGCAACGAATGCTCGGGAGGGGGGGTGGCTGCAGGGGTTCGGAGAGAGCGTCCGAAAATCCTTCCCAACTTTGATACCGCCGGACCCATCGATTCGCGCCAGTGTATCGGGCGCCGTCATAGTCCAGCAAGGGTGTCTGGCGGGTTTACCATGTAGGAGGACGGAAGTTATGCGGAATTCTGGATCGTTAATTTTGAGCGCCTTCATATTCCTGGCCGTCACCGGCTCTGCGGAGGCGCAGAGTATGAGGACTGGTGGCCAGACAGCTAGCGCGCAGCAGGCCTTCGGGGCAGCCGTGGTTATTTCAAACGACAACATATTTATCAGTGAATCGGCGAATCAGACATCGCCGGGCTACGTGTATGCGTATTCCCGCGATTCATCGGGCGAATGGTCGCAGACTGCGAGACTGACCTCGCCCGACGCCACTGACGGGGACGGATTCGGTCGG
>JBDHMQ010000317.1:0-2608 GCA_039656095.1 Gemmatimonadota bacterium
GGCGGCAGAAAGAGTCCCAACACTGTAAGGGCTAGAATCGCAGTTCGGCGCATGAGGCGTTCCCATTCGTATCATCTGGTATGGCGGCATTCCCCCGCGCTGTCTGCACATGCTTGTTGCAAACACCGCGCCGGACCGACGCGGACCAGCTTGTTCACCGTGTTAGAGTGTCGGAGAGTGTGGAAGTCGCGCAACACACTGCCCGGAGTTTGGCCGTGATCATGGACGAATTGATGCGTCAGGTCTACGTTCGTGCTCGATTTGGGAAAAGGGCACCAGACTTGCTTTCCTCCCGTACTGAAAGCGGCTCAGCCGCGCAAAAAGCAAATATTGGGGAGCATAGACAATGCGCCTGACCAAAGATCCGTTCCAGGTGATGCTGTTAATGATCGCGATGCTGACATTCGGCGCGTGCGGTGCGGGCGACCCGACTGGCCCGACTGGCGGCGGTGGTGGCACCGGTGGTGGTGGCGGCAGCGGCGGTGGCGAAGTTCCCACCTTGCCTGATATCCCACCGGCAACGCAGATTTTCCGTGATGATCTGGACGCTGAGAATGGTGGCGTTGGACAACTGAACTACACAGGCTGGTCCCAATGGAACGTGACAGAGGGATGTGTAGATTTGCACGGACCCGGTTCTATAGATCCGCTGCCAGGCAACCTGGTTTACATTGACATGGACGGGTCTTGTCTGAATGAGACGGGCACGACGGCGGGGACTATGGTGACGAAGCAGGGCTTCATCCTCGATCCCGGCGAATACACCTTTGAATTACTGGTGGCTGGAAACAGCCAGGTCAGCCAAGTCGATACGATGATCGTGCGCCTGGGTTCCGTCATGAATCGTCAGATCATTCTTGACTGGACGGCTCCGCTCGCGCTCCAGGTGTTTGATTTCACCGTCTCATCGAGTGTGACAGAGCCGATCGAGCTCATCCATGCAGGTGGCGATGACCAGGGCATTCTAATCGACGCGATTCGACTGCGCCGCAACTGATCCGAACTGGTTCCACATGGACCTTTTCCAGAGCCCCGACCGATCCAATGGACCGGTCGGGGCTGTGTGCGTTATTGTAGAACTTCAATTCAAGAGATCATCTAACCCAGGAGATACAGTGAGTCCCCGAGTCGCCTTGATTCTGACAACCGCTTTCCTTCTCGCTGGATGCGGAGGAATGCAGCAAGCCCCTGAGCCGATCTACAATCTGCGCGCCACGCAGGAGCCTCTCGAATACACCGCAGAAGTCGACGGTCATACGACGGTCGAGACTCCCGGGGGCGAACAGGAAATTAATTCCAAAACGAGTATTGCCCTGATGCTGACGTACGGTTCGCGAACGGCGGACGGTCTGCCGTTCGAGGTCGTGTTCAGCGAGTTTGCCACCGAAGGGCCTGGACCTGATTTATCGGAAATGCTCGGTCAGCCTTTTCGGGGTACGGTCAAGGTTGGTGGCGAAGTGGAATTGACGGAGTCGCCGGAACTGGACATACCAGGATTCGATGCGTCCGCCGTGTTACAGGTGATCAATCCGCTCATAATACCGTTGCCACCCGGCGGTCTTCCAACAGAAGACGCCTGGCCGCTGGAGCGGACACAAGAGCCCGGAGGCGGTATGACCGGTGTCGCCAGTTTCGACGGTTCGGTCCGCATGGCGGCCGATACGGTCTGGAACGGAATACCGGCCCGCATCATCGTATCATCAGGTGATATCCGTCAGCGGGCATCGGGTTCTCCGCCCGGTGCGCCGGGCGAAGTCGATGTGGATACCGAGGGAATTTCCGAGTCGATATACGCCTGGGATCCGGCCCGCGGTATCGTTCTCAATGTCGTCGTTACCACTGAAATGGACGGCAGTGTCAGCACGCAGGGAATGGTCCTTCCGCTGACAATTGAAACGACCGCTACGTACACCCTGGTCGAGTAAACCCCGTCGCGAATCCTGCCCGCGTGCCGTGCCACGATGACTCAGGCATGGTACGTTGGGCGGCGTGATGCGAGGAAAGACCTGCCTGATTACGGGCGCGAACGCCGGAATCGGCCGAGAAACGACTGCTGGATGTCCATCGTGGCGAGACCGCTCGCAATGACATCCTTGCCCGGGTTCCGGGTGCGGAGCTTGAGTTGATTCAAGCCGACTTGTCTACGATCGCTGCGGTTCACGAGCTGGTTCTCGACGTGTCCAGGCTTACGAATCGCCTCGACGTACTCGTCAGCAACGCCGGTCTGTTCAGCGCGCGCCGCACGACGACGGAGGATGGTCTTGAAACGACCTTTGCCGTCAACCATCTGGCGCCGTTCATCCTCGTGAATGGCCTCATGGATTTGCTTCGACGCTCGCAGCCTGCACGCGTAGTAGTTGTCGCATCCGGGGCCCATTACCGGGGCACAATGAAATTTGAAGACCTGCAGTTGAGCCAGGGATATGGCGGTTGGAAGGCGTATACGCAGTCCAAGCTGGCCAACGTTTTGTTCGCTGCAGAGTTGGCCCGCAGGGTAGATGCTGAGACAGTAACCGTGAACTCCCTGCATCCCGGGTCGGTAGCGACGAAGCTGTTGTTGCGCGGTCTCGTCCCGCCGTGGCTGGTCCGGCGCTGGACGATCACTCCG
>JBDHMQ010000318.1:0-2053 GCA_039656095.1 Gemmatimonadota bacterium
ACCCATTCGAGATCATCCTTGACAAACTGTGCCGTGAGGGTGGCGAGTTGTAGATAAAACCGTTCGTCGGTCTTCTCCTGCAGTGCCTCGCAGAATTTGGCTATCCACTGGCTGAGGTGCCGCCCCAAAAAATCCTTCTGCGCATGCACATACTGCTTCCGGTCAACGCTGCCACCGAGCTGGCCGCGGCCGGCCTCCACCGCAAGGAGGGCTAGAACGTGCATGAACTCCAACTCGTTCACGATATGATCCGGCACTTCGCGGGTTTTCTCGTTCAGATCCAGGCCGAAGACTCGGTAGAACTTCTTCACTTCCCACTGCTTCATGGAGCGGTCATCGTCTCGCCAGGCGGTTTCACATGGCCGGCACGCCTGACCGGGTGCGTGGCCGTCCAGGACATTGATGTACAGCGACTCGATTTCCGGAGCCAGCAGGTCCCGTTCTTCCCGGTTCAGTTCCAGCTCGGGATACAGGGTGTCCGCCAGCTGCCAGAGTTCTGCCTGGGCCTCCTGCAACTCGCTGCGTGGAAACCCGAATCCCAGCGAAAGCAGCCGGTACAAGCGGCTGCGGTTGACGTCGACCAGGTCAGCGTCCGTCAGGTTCTTCAGTTCCAGTGCAGATCTTCCGGGCATGCCTTGTTTCCCGTCGGTGGATACACCATCTCCGCCATCCGTGTCGTGGTTACGGCGCAATATCTATCGACTCCCGGCCGCTGATCCACTTGGCCCCGTTGCGCTGCTTGTACGCGCCGTCATACAGGGCGAAGGCCGCTTCGGTGGTGACGCCGAGGGCAAACTGGAACTGGTCGGCCGGATCGATAGCGGCCAGCGGCCGGCTCATCACCACCTGCCACTGGTTGCCCGTGTGGTTGCTGACGATCTGAATGTTGTCATCGCCGCTGGTGTGGGTGACGGTGCCGAGGCCACCCGCGATCAGGTTCTGCACGCTGCCATATGCCCCCTGTGTCTTGTCCGCCGCATTCCAGAACCACATGTTGGTCGGGTTGGTCGGACTGCCCATCTGGCAGATCCGATTCGCGTTGAGCATGATCACGGCGCGGTCGCCGAAGTCCTTCGGCTCGAAGACATCGCTGCTCACCGAGGTGTCGTTCCATTCCATCAGGAAGGCGATGTCGATGCCGTCGTGGATACCCTTGACGGATAGGGCCGGCTGCTGGCCGCTGCAGTTGCTGTCCGGTGGGCAGGTATCATTGACATCGTCACGCCAGGCCATGTTGTAGCTGGCTGCAGCGGTGGCGTTCCACAGGCCGTCGTCCGGCCCGATCCCCAGAACCGGGTTGGCAACGCGCTCGACCGTCAGCCTGTTGCCGGCAGAGCAGGCGGGCACGCCGGCGCAGTCCGCATCGGCGCAGTCGATGTGGCCGTCGGCGTCATTGTCGATGCCGTCGTTGCAGATCTCCTGCGCAAAGGCGCCGGTGCTCATCCCCGCGGTGAACGACAGACTCACGAGGACGCAAAGGAGGCTCAACCGGTTGCGTTTCATCATTGACATTTTCATGACTAGCCTCCCACCGGTATGTCGTAACGATCATTGGAGTTCAGGATGGCGAGGATGCCGTCCGGGTCGCCGTTAGCCCTGGCGTCGCGCAGGGTGGCGATGGCGGCGTCGACATCCGGTCCAAACAGGAACCGCAGGTAGTCGAGCGGTATCCGGTCCACGTTGATCAGGCTGCCGTCAGGATTCACCTGGGACGGGCCGGAGAAGGGTGGTATGTAGTAGACGTTGGGCCCGGTCTCGTATTCGGAATGCAGCGGCAGGGCTACCTGCAGATCCTTCGCCAGCCGGTAGGCGTCGGAGGACGGATCGCTCACGAAACCCACGTGGCGTACACGTCCGGGACACTGCACTGCGCAGGCGTTGGCCGTGCCGACCTCGGTGCGCGGATAGCAGAAGATGCATTTCTCCGACTTCAGCGTCTTCGTGTTGAAGAAGATCTTTTTGTATGGGCAGGTCCGCACGCATTGGCGGTAGCCGCGGCAGCGCGCCTGGTCGACCAGGACGATGCCGTCCTCTTCGCGCTTGTAGATGGCCT
>JBDHMQ010000319.1:0-2038 GCA_039656095.1 Gemmatimonadota bacterium
GGTCGCAGAGGCATTCTCCGTTGCGGCGACTCGGCTTCACGAAGCGCTCGAAAATCCCCTCGAGGGCACAATCGTATCCGTCGTACGTGATATGGCTGAGGCCGGTGTCGAGGGCGATAAGGCGAGCGATGGTGACCTGGTCCCCTGGCTTCGGGATGTGCAGGAGGCGGCCGAGAATTCCCTTCGTCGCACTCGTGAACTGCTCCCCGTTTTGAAAGAGGCGGGTGTCGTTGATGCGGGGGCCAAAGGTGTCGTCGTGTTCTTCGAAGGTGTTCTGAAGTTGATCGAGGGTCGAGTAGACACCCAGGCATCGGAGGAATCTGAACCTGATTTTCTTCCACCGTCCCTGTATTTTGCGCGGGAGTCAGGTGTAGGAGCAGATGAAGGACGGTATTGTACACAGGTTGTGATACGCGGAGAGCTGCCCGAAACTCCCATCATCCGGAAAGCACTGGCCGGCTTCGGGACATCCACAATCATCATCCGATCAGGCTCCGTGGCAAAGGTCCATATTCACTCGGACGACCCTCAGGAAGTCATCGGTACCCTGGCCACCTTCGGGTCGATCGAGTCAGAACGCATCGAAGACACGTTGCTCGCCGGTACAGCCAGTCATCACACAGCCGTTCTAACAGATTCTGCCAGCGATCTGCCGCGCGAGTGGATTGAGCGCCATGGTGTACACGTTGTCCCTATGCAGGTCGTGGTGGGTGATAACGTGTACCGTGACGGAATCGACCTCCAGTCAGACGAAATTCTAGCTCTGATGGCAGATGCGGGATCCCCGCAGCCCAAGACTTCGCAGCCGGCGCCGGCTGCATTTGAGACCGCAGCAAAGGGTGCCCTCGATCATGGGGCAAAAGAATTACTCGGTATATTTGTAAGCTCGGCTTTGTCGGGAACGTGTGATTCCGGCGCTAAGGTCATGCGGCAATTCGGTGAGGTGCCGGTTGAAGTCATCGATTCGCGCTCGGCTTCGTTGGGTGTCGGTCTTCTGGTCATTCGTGCAATTGAGTTGCTGGAGCAAGGCTTCGACCTGCCGGCGCTTGCCGCGGAACTTCGTCGGGTGCGCGATCAGTCCAATGTGTTCTTTACGGTAGACACCATGGAGCATCTGGTACGTTCGGGCCGGATCGGCCGGACCAAAGCGATCCTGGGTGGAATACTGGACCTCAAGCCGATTCTATCTCTCACTCCCGATGGCAGGGTGGTTCCGATTGGCCGGGCACGCGGACGGGAAGCAGTCATTGACGAAGTATTCGACTTGCTCGACGAGCGGCTCGAGGGTGCCCGTCAGATCCGGTTTGGTGTGGCTCATTTTGGTTCAGAACCTGTGGCTGAACGGATCGCGGAGATGCTCCGGACTCGCTATGCTCCGAGGGAAGTGCTCGTCGGTCCGGCGTCAGCGTCTCTCTGCGTACACACGGGCCCGGGTACCTGGGCCCTGGCCTACCAGATCGAGGACGGAATGCCCGGCGGTGAGCCAGCCGATGCGCTACAAGGAACCCCGCGAACCGGAGACGGGTCATAACAAGTATGCACAAGAAACAAGACAGCAAGGCCAGTCCCGACAAACCGTCGATTCCAACGGACCTCGAGTTGATCGTTGAGGCGCTGCGCGAGCGTAACGCGCGGGAGCCTGTGCTACTGGATTTGCGGGGAATCTCAGACGCGACCGATTGGTTTCTCATTGCATCTGGCGACTCGGATACTCACGCGCGTGCAATTGCCGACAATGTCGTCAAACGAGGACGGGAAGCCGGTCTCCGGCCGGCAGGTGTTGAGGGGGAGCGCGCCGCGTCGTGGATTCTGATCGACTACATCAGTGCCGTCGTTCATGTGTTTCTACCCCGGGTACGAGAATTCTACCGTCTCGAAGAACTGTGGGGCGACGCTCCGCTCACGCGTCTTGAAGAGGGGTGACCCATCCCCAAACATGTTCTGATTGTCCTGCTTCTTCTGTCAGCCTGCGGAAGGTCTACGTCGACTCCAGCCAGCGACGATAGCGCGGCCACTTCGTCTCTCATTGTTGGCAGTA
>JBDHMQ010000320.1:0-2030 GCA_039656095.1 Gemmatimonadota bacterium
ATCTCACCCTGCGCGTGAGGCCGTGACGCGATGACGAAACGTACGAGATCTCTCGGGCCGCTTCTCCTGGTGCTGCTTGTCACGACAGGCACCGTCGTTGCCGTGTTGTGGACGTTGAACTCACCGGATCAGGTGCGTGTGTTCCTGATGCGGCTCGTGCTGATCAGCCTGGTCATTTTTCTCGGCATCCTGCTTATTCGCTACTTCACGCTCCTGTGGTTTGCCTTCATGCAGCATACCGAACGAGACATCGAACAGGTCGAAGAAGGAGAGCTCCCGCCGATCTCCGTCATCGTGCCCGCTTACAATGAGGCGTCGGTGATAGGGGCCGCGATCGAGAGTCTGTTGGCCCTCGATTATCCGACATACGAAGTCATCGTCGTTGACGACGGCTCACGGGATGACACTCTTGCTGTGGCCGCGAAATTTGAAGGCCACGCGGCTGTACCGGTCAGAGTATTCAGCACCCCGAATGCAGGAAAAGCGACGGCGCTGAATCTGGGCATCAACAACGCTCAGTATCCGTTCCTGTTCTGCATGGACTCGGACTCCACGGTGGAGCCGCAAACGCTGCGCAGGGCTGTCGCGCACATGGCCGATGAGGATGTCGGCGCCGTTGCGGGCAACGTGAAGGTGCTCAACCGCACGTCCATGCTCACGCGACTTCAGGCCCTCGAGTACATCGAAGGGCTCAATATGCCGCGACGCGCCCAGGGGTTCATCGCTGCGGTGAACATCGTACCAGGGCCGGTCGGCCTGTTTCGGCGCGAAGCTCTGACCGACGTGGGAGGGTACGAACCGGACACGTTTGCAGAAGATGCGGATCTTACGCTGAAACTGATCGCGGCTGGATGGAAAATCGTTTATGAGGATCAGGCTATTGCCTGGACCCAGGCGCCGGACCACTGGCTGGACCTGATTCAACAGAGGTATCGTTGGACACGTGGAATCCTTCAAACGCTGCGGAAGCGTCGCCGGCTGTTCTTGAAGCCGTTTCCTGACTTCCCACTCTGGTTGTCAGCCCTTGAGATGGCTTTCGAAGCCGTCATCTGGCCAATGATGAACGTGTTCGCCCATCTGTTCTTCGCCATAGTGGCTCTTCTGTTCGGGATGGGGGAACTGGTTCTGTACTGGTGGATATTGTTAACCCTGCTCGACCTTGGCGCTGCCCTGGTTACAGTGTCGATGGAAGAAGAAGAACTCTGGCTCGTACCGTTGGCCGTGATTTATCGTTTTTTCTTCATTCTGTTTCTTGACGTGACGAAGTCGTTCGCGGCGATCGAGGAGCTCTTCCGGTTCGGTATGGGTTGGGAGAAGCTTGGACGGACGCCGATTGGAACCACAGAAGAAGGTGCCGCATGAACATCCTCGATATTCTCATTACGATTATCGTCGTTACGATTCTGGTGACGATCGTGCTCGGTGTCATTACGTACATCGCGTATAAGCTGCGCCTGGCGCGCAGGCCGGCGGCACCGCAGGACGACGAAGACGGCGCCTGGTATTTTGAGCGCCATATGCCGCCCGAGCAGGCCAACGAGGCGAGCTGAGACCGATGCCTCCTAAGGGGAATCCGGTTCCGCGAGCTCGCGCTGCCATCCACTGGTTGGGTGGGTTGATGGTGCTAGGCATACTCGCAGGCCTGGTTGTGGCCGCCGCCGCGGCATTGTGGCAGAACGTTGATATCAACAGCCTGGCAAGGCGTGCTGCTGCTGTCGTTGATGCTCCTCCAGAGCTGACGGTAGAGCGCGAGGGCCCGAATGCTTCGCTACCTGGACCGGTTCAGGTAGCCCTGTACGGGAACTCAGCTACGGCTGGCTACTTTCCGGACTCAACCCACATGGCCGGCGTGCTGGCCGACTGGCGGCGCACCCTTTCAGCGGCCGGGTGGTCCGTAGAACGAATTGGTTCCCGGTCTGAAATCGATGCCCTGCCCCCTTCGACCCTGATCGTCGCCCCGGAAGCACTTTGCCTTTCCGGCTCCGAGATCGAGGCGGTTTTCCGCCATCTCCGTAGAGGTGGCGGCGTGG
>JBDHMQ010000321.1:0-2533 GCA_039656095.1 Gemmatimonadota bacterium
GCACGGCCTACGAGGTTGTTCTCTCGATCGAACTTCAGCACGAAGCCGTCTGCAATCAACGACACATACCAGAACGACCCGTCGGGTTCGACAACGATGTGATGGGGTTTCGCATTGGCCGAGAATCCGAGCGCCAGCAAATCCACCGTATAGACCACTTCGTCAGTTTCCATGTCGATTACCGAAACTGACGGAGAACTCTGATTTGCTACGTACAGGTATGCGCCTTTCGACCCAGAATCGAAACTCGGTGCTGCAACGGCGACACCTCCGGACACACACCCCGCCGCCGGGATGAACCCGGCGACGAGATATGCGACAGTCTTGAGAAAGCGTCCGTTCACGATACTGGTCGTCCTTCCTTTTTCTTCAATACAAACAACCCTTGTCCGATGCTTGACACGACGACCGTGCCACTTTCGAAGAACGGATAAACGCTCCACGCGCCCTCGAAATTCGGCGAGTTGTCACCAGTAGGCGTGGTGTCGAAGAATCCGACTTCGACGGGGTTCGCACGATCGCTGATGTCGAGCACACGCAATCCAGACATGTAGTTCGACTGATACATCCGATCACCCTTGATGTACAGGTTATGATCGATGGAGGGTTGCGTACCCAGATGCTCTTTGACCAGATCGGATCATCGAGGTCGGTAAGGTCCCAAACAAGCGTGCGAGTCCGATCGACCAGCGCCTGCATCTCATCGAGCTCGTCGTTCATATAGAAATACCGGTGCTCCTCATCGAACCATCCCTGATGCGTATAGCCAACATTGGGATACGTAGCCATTGCCAGCGCCACTGGATTGTCTTTGTCGGTTACGTCTGCAATGCTGAGGGCCGTCTCATTCGCGCCCAGACAAATCTCTCGGCCCTGATACTCGGCATCCGGGCCATGATAGATGATGCACTGTGCATCATGAGAATATCCGGTTAGGGAGCGACCTGTCGATGCATCCGCAAAGCAACCCGCGAATGTCGGCTCTTGAGGGTTTCGAATGTCGATCATATGCAGACCGCCACCGCAGGTTTCCCCGCCGCCATTGGCGCCAACAGCATACGCAAATCCAGAGTCCTCGTTGATCACGATGTTGTGGACATTTGCGACGCCTGAATAGACCGCAGTAGCCTCCACGACTACCTGACCGTTCGATGAATCCAGGGTGCGAAGCTGGTTGAGATCGTACACCTGCATTCCATGCCGGCCCGCACCATCGGCCACTATGAACGCGTGATTGTCATACACCTTGACGTCACGCCAGGCAGCCGAAGCCGTCCCCTCCGGCTTTGGAAGGTTGGCAACAACGATCGGACTTTCCGGGTTCGTCACGTCGACAAATGAAGTTCCGTCCATCCGGCCAACCAGGGCCCATTCGTGACCCGTCTCCGGATCTGTCCAGCCCCAGATGTCGTTCAAGTTGACGCCACGGTCACCGCCGAGGTCACCCACGGGTACGAACGCCACCAGGTCCATATCGCCGCATTCGAAGCCCGCTGCGTCACCATCGGTGCACTCGACCTTGCCGTCGACGACAGCATCGAGACTGCTCGAAAACACCAGGATCTCCGTATCCTCGATCCATTCACCCGCCGAGTTGCGGTTGAATACGTAGACCGAGCCCAGACCCTGATCGGAGTTTACAGCCGAGACAGCCGCGAGATCGCCCTCGATGTCGAAGAAGGCGCCGAATACGTCACGCCCCTGCAGGTCGGCAGCGGCCAGCTTCTGAGCAGAGGCCCAGCCGCCGTCGCCGTCCCGCTCAAATCGATACACCGAGCCTGCAAAGCCGTGGGAGCCGACAGCGCCCACCCACAACTCATTGTCACCGGCAGCTAACGCCACGCCGAATCGAGTCTGCTGCGCTGCATCGAAAGGTTGCAGGGCAGGCACCTCGTTCCAGTCACCGTCCTCATCATCCCTCTGAAACGCGAATACTGCACCGACGAAGCGATTCACGCGCTCGGTACCCGCGTAAATCATTTGGCCATCAATCAGCAGGCTCGCCCCGAATCGATCACCCTTGTCGAGGCCCCGTGGCTCCAGCTTCCCAATCTCAGTCCAGGCACCGTCCGAGAATCCAAACGCATACACGGTCCCGACCTGACTCTCAGCCCTGCGGGCACTGACCAGAGCGAGGTCGCCATCCATCGTCATGACGCCGCCGAACCTGTCCCCCGCCGCCGACTCGGAACCAGCCAGCTTGCCGGTCTGCGTCCATGTCCCAGAGGCATCACGCTGAAATGTGTAGACAGAACCTGCCGAGTCGGCTGCAGCCCATGCACCCACCAAAAGCTGGTCGCCTGAGAGGGCAACGGCAGAACCAAACTGGTCGCCCGCCAAGCCGTCTGAAGCAGACAATTTCTGGGAAAATGTCCAGCCGTCTCCATCCGCCGACAGCACATATACGGCTCCTGCACCATCGTCCGCTGAAGCAGATGAGGTGACGAGCGTTGTGCCGTCCACGACCAGGGCCCGACCGAATCCGTCCCCGTCAGTGGCGTCGGGCGAGGTCAGTCTCGCAGTCTGCGACCAT
>JBDHMQ010000322.1:0-2009 GCA_039656095.1 Gemmatimonadota bacterium
GATATCGCTTTCCCCTCAGGAAACCGCTGAAGTCGTCGATCAGGTTCTAACTCTCTCAGCACCCGCCGTCCGAGGGCATGGCCTTTCGCGGCCAGTCTCCTCCGCTGATCATCGCTGAAGCGCGGGCGTTTGCGGCCGTGCAACTCGCGCAGCACTCGGTTCTCTTCCTTCAGGTATGCATTGACGGCTCGGTGCTGTTCGTTCACCCAGCCCGCGAGCATCACCGCTAACATCTGCAAAGGTGTGTTCAATGTCCCTCAGCCCCGTGTCAAAAATACGCCATGTCGACTGGGAATAGCGTGAAGGACTCAACCTAATACCCTGCAAACACGCCGGTTAACGATGGGCTGGGTTTTGGAACAGGACGCCATCTCCGGGTTCCCGCCCTTCAAATCGAGCCTCTGCCAGGTGCAGCGCCTTCCCGAGGCACGGAACGGGCAGACCGTCGCTAAAGCCGGCCTCTAATCCCCCGGTCGCTGGCTTCCGTAGGCGGTCTGAATCGCTTGCTCCATGCGAGCGACCTCGTCATCGGACAGGAAGTCGAAATGACTGCCTCGCTTCCGCGCCGAAAGTCGTCCGTTGTTCTGAAGACAGAACCGAATGAATAGATCGATCTGCCGGTCAGGCATGTCCACTACCCCTTGAATTGCCTTCTTGGTATCGTCGTACTTGGTCAGGAACGACAATTCCTCGACGAGTTCTGTGTCGATGGCTTGTTCGATGAACCGAAACAACGCCTCGGCTTGGGGCGTCATGTCGATGTAGGCGTACCACCTGGCCGTGTCGTTTTGAACGGTCATCCGCCCATCTTCGTCGAGCACATATTCAACCAGAGCCATCAGCGGCCGGGAGAACGCTTCCAACGAGACATCATACTCATCCGGGTTCTTCAGTATTGAGGCCGATACGGGAAACATGATGCCTTCAGGCGTGAAGCCCTGGCGCGCGAGTATGTTGTGAATCAGAAAGCGGTGGATTCGCCCGTTGCCGTCCTCGAAGGGATGGAGGAACACGAATCCGTATGCCGCCGCCGCAGCATGCACCACGGGAGGAACGCCGCCTTCATCCATGCGCAAATGGGCGGCGATCAGGCCGGCCATGAGGGATTCCAGATCCTCGGGTTTCGGACTGGCGAAGTGAACCCTCTCTCTCTGCCAGGCCACATTTTCGCCGACATAGTTCTGAACCTTGCGATAATCCGAGTCACGAAATCTTGGATCGACGGTGCGATTTTGGAGATAAATCAAATGTGACTTTTCGCAGAAATCATCTTTCTCCGCGAGTTGGAGCAACGCAATGAATCGTTCGGTGCGAGTCGCGTTTGGTTTTATATGTTCGATCTCAAAAGATGATTTCGTCTCCTTGGTATACAGATAGCTCAAAGCTCGCTTCAGCAGTTCCGGGGAAAACGCCGACACAACCTGCCTGCATCGTTCGGTGAGATCGGCTTCCTGGAAAGTACGAAGGGTATCGGTACGTCGTATGGTCGGACAGAACCGGCTATCCCCCAGCAGATTGTCGTTGACCCGCTGGCGGCGAATCTGGCGCGGTGGAGTGACCGTGTAATACTGCTCCGGATCAAGCAGATCCACGTAATTTCCTCGCCTCAAATCGGCCAGTGGGAGCAATGATCCCGTCAGGAGCTCGAACAGGAACCACAGCCGCCGGGCGTATTTCCCGTTCGGCTTGGATTCGACGTAGACCAGGACTTCCTTCTGCGGCACCGCCTGAAACAGATTGGCGAGAATGGCGAGATTGGTCCCGTCGTACTTGAGCGCGAACTCAAGGTGGTCCCCGAGGGAGTCCCCGGGCCAGTACTTCGATGGATAGACCTCCTCGGTTACACCCGAGGTCGTATCGATCCGGTTGGGACCGCTGCTGGCCACGAAGGAGCGGTGCCAGTTCGGGATGACATCCAGGTCGTACCGGGCGACCAGTGCCTCGTAGCCCGCTGGCCTCGTTCCCGTCCCACCCAAATCGTGTTTATTCATGGTCTTTACCAGAAAAAC
>JBDHMQ010000323.1:0-2324 GCA_039656095.1 Gemmatimonadota bacterium
AGCCACCGAGCCACCAGCCGTGATCACAAGCGGATCGTATAACGGAACAAGCGACGCGAGACCAGTAAGCAGTAGGGTGGAAATGAGCACGACTATCAGTGCAACCATGCCATCGTAGACGGCCCCAAGGGCGAGGGCGACCAGGATCACCGGAACCAGTAGAACCGGCAGGGCAAGCTGCTCCGCAACCGCTGCCCCGGCGATGATCACGGACGTCAACCCGATGACGATCAAGAAGTGGCGGAATTCCCTGTAAATATAGGGTCGGAACTGCAGCAGCACGACACCCACGAAAGCCAGGAGCAATGCCGTAAACAGGGCACTACCGGCGAGCTGACCACCGCGCGTTACAAGACTGCCGCGCAGTCGTGACAATTCTTCGTTGTAGGCTCTCAGGCGAGCCAGGTCGGACTGGTTTACCCGTTCATGCGCCGTAACAATGCGCTCGCCTTCGAGGATGATTCCAATGGTCGAATCAACGGCGGCGCGAGCAGCTTCCCGTTCTGTCTGCCATGCAACGGGGTCCGGTCTCAGACTGGGAACCGTGAGCCCCAGCAGAATACTCTGAAAGGAACGGAATCCCTGCACGGAGCCCGGCGCGTAGGCAAATGCTTCTTCAGCAAACTCACCGATCGTCGTCAACGAATCCCTGCGGGCAACACGATCACCGCCAGCTTCGCGTATTACCACCCGGTCCTGATCGAAAGCGGCGGTGCTCTGAACAGAAACGACTCCCCTTGGCAACAGCTCGGCAAATCCCCTGCCTAGTGCCCGTTCAAGTGATTGCCGGTTGGTTGCTTCTTTCAGTTACTCAAGCTGCGCCGTGCCCAGGGGGACCCCATGCTCGTCAAGCACGCGAGACACACGATCATCGTCCACACCCTCGGTTGCATCGAGCGCCGCGCCGAGTTCTGCCAGAAACCGCCGTACGCGGACAAGAGCAGAATCGTGTGCGCTCGGATCGAGTCGGAATATTGGTAGCACCGCCAGTTCGCGATCAGCCCGTTCACGCGCCAGCTGATCAGCGGGCTTGGGCACCGGCAGATCAAAACCGGCTATCACATCGGACGGAGCAACCATCCCGGGTTCCAGGCGCATTTCAACCGGTTCCGGTGGCCCCGGAAACATCAACGGAAGCATGAGCCCGAGACCAAGCACGACCAGCCCTCGGATTCCGTGGTGAACTGCCTGGGATTGCCATGTGTCCCCAGGGCTCCGGTTCACCGCGTGTCGTAAATCGCGCCAACTCTCCCGGTAGCGGGCGGCCGTCATCGCGCGCCTCCCTGCTTTTCTTCGTTATTGCGTGCGTAGGCGCGAATGATGTCCTTCACGAGTTGGTGCCGCACCACGTCAACTTCGTTGAGGTAAGCGAAACCGATTCCCTCGACAGATGTCAGAATCTTCTCGATCTCCAGCAAACCTGATTCTTCCGGCTTTGCCAGATCTATTTGGGTCTTGTCTCCAGTAATTACAGTTAGCGAGTTCATACCGAGTCGGGTGAGAAACATCTTCATCTGGGCCGCGGTCGCGTTTTGTGCCTCGTCCAGGATCAAGAATGCATCTGCCAGAGTCCGGCCACGCATGTAGGCCAGCGGTGCAATCTCGATCGCGTGTTCCTCGATTAACCGGCGGACGCGCTCGGCCGGAAGCATGTCTTCCAGAGCGTCGTACAGCGGCCGCAGGTAAGGATCTACCTTCTCGCGAATATCACCTGGCAGGAATCCCAACGCTTCCCCTGCTTCCACAGCAGGACGCGTAAGAATTATGCGGCGCACACGCTTGCGAGCGAGCGCCTCTACGGCCATTGCGACGGCAAGATACGTCTTCCCCGTTCCCGCAGGGCCAATGCCTACTACGATATCGTTGTGACGAATCGCATTGAGGTAGGCACGCTGGCCTTCTGATTTCGGTCGGATGACTTTTCGGGCTCCTGGGAGTTCAACGCCGTCTTCGTCGCCCAGCGCCGGCTGGGCCTCTGCCGGGTCCCGCTGAGTCTCTGCAAAAAATCGGGCGACCGGAAGGGTCCGCTCAACCCTGATCGGAGATCCATTCAGGATGAGCTTGTCGCGGCGCAGGATAACTCGGATATCTGCCAGCTTCGCGAGGGTTTTCAGGTGTGCATCATTCACACCTGCAAGCAACAACTCGTCAGCTCCGTCGGCCGGAACTTCCCGCTGAATCGTCGAACCATCCGTGGCCTGCTTCAGAGGCGCTTGAGGCCGAGTTCGGCAAGTTCAGCGTCATCCACGGCTGACGGTGCACCCTCCATCAGCCCTCGTGCAGCCGTTGTTTTTGGAAACGCGATAACCTCGCGAATCGACTCT
>JBDHMQ010000324.1:0-3179 GCA_039656095.1 Gemmatimonadota bacterium
AGAACATGAAATGCAGGCCGTAGCGGATATTCCCCTCCGCCAGGTTTCTGGATACGCGGCTGTCAGTTACGAATTCGAAATACACACCGTCCCGGTGGCCTCGGATTTCGTTCGATTCGATGACGAGGCGTTTTGAGTTCCAGGCGTGAATGCCGTTGCCGGAATCCGTTTCGCGCTTTCCCGTACCGGTGATGTGGTTTTCGGTTACCCGGCAGTCCGATGCCCCGGCCAGGTAGATCGCGAAAAATCCACCGTGGATCCTGTTGTGGTCGATCTCACACCGGGTGGCCCCTTCGACTCGGATGGCTGCTCGATCCTCTACATAACTCACACCGACGTTACGAAGATCGAGTCCCGTAATCCGGACGTTGTCTGCGGTGACCGTAAAGATCTGCCGCGATCCTTCACCGTCGATCGTGGGGTATCCCTCGCCCTGGATCGTTAAGGGACGGTCGACCACGATCGTGGGTTCCACGTAGACACCCGGCTTAATGAGTATTCGGGAGCCGGGTGCGGCAGCCCGCACCGCATCGCCGATTGACGATAGGGGACCGTCCGGGTCCACGATGAGAACGGAGGGACTCGTCGTCGGTGCCGTGGCCACGCGCTCAATTTCGTCCGTGGACAGCAGGCCGGGGGACTCTTCGGGACGCGTCGTGTGATCCATGGTCGCATGGTCCATCGGCGCATTCTCGGCGGTTGCGGCCCGGTCCGCCGACTCGAAGGCCGACGGTACTCCCTGGTCACACGCTGTCAGCAGACTGCCGATCAGGACGATCGCAGCCGCCCGGCTAGCCAACCAATGCACGGGATGCGCGCTTCGCAGCCCGTACCTCCTTCCAGGTCCGCCAACCAGCCAGCACACCCGCAATGATTGCAATCCACCCGCCAGTCGTCGGCAGGGACGTTGCCGTAAAATTAAGCAGGTTTTTCGTACCGATGAGAGGTGGTTGATACGTCATCCCCGGAATCTTGATGATTGCCATTTCAGCGTCGAGGTTATGCCCATAGTCGTAGCCCCACAGCCAGAAGTCCACGAGGCCTGCGACTGCTGAAATGACAAGAACAGCAAACCAGGAATACAGTATCCAACGTTTCCCCGTGGCTGCTGCCAGGACACCCCACCCGATCAACCCGGCCAGGATCCAAGGAATGTAATCGAATTCCGGGATAGCATCCGGAACGATTTCTTTCATCCCGATATAATGGTTGAGCCCGTTGATATTCTTGACGTCGTGCTGCCCGACTCCTTCGATCGTATCGATCCGGATAAGCAGGCCGATGCCCTCGGGGTACTGCGGCGCCTGAAGGTCGATCTTCCACACGGGCACAAAATAGAGTGCGATCAGCGCCAGTGCCGCGGCAAGAACGATCAGGCGGGACGCGGGGCTCGCCTTATGATTCATCATCTATCTTTCGGTTCCGCCCGATGGGCCCCGGGCCGGATTGCTTTGTCAGCCGCCTGTACCGAAGGCGATCGGCGTATTGCTTCCACGCTCAGAAACACGGACGTAACCCTGCATCTCCTGGTGAAGCGCGGAGCAGAAATCTGTGCAGTAGAACGGGAATACCCCGACCCGCTGCGGTACCCATTTCAACGTCCTGGTCTCACCCGGCATGACCAGGAGCTCTGAGTTCCTGGCGCCAATCATCGCGAAACCATGCGGGACATCCCAGTCCTGCTCGACGTTCGTGACATGGAAATACACCGTATCGCCGAGTACCACACCTTCGATGTTGTCAGGTGCGAAGTGGCTCCGGATCGTCGTCATGTAGACATGGACGACGTTGCCTTCACGTTCCACACGTGCATCGCTCTCACGGATGGTCGCATACGGGTTGGTGTTCTCGTTGAGATCGAACATCCTGACCTGGTTCGGCACGACGAGATCTGCAGGCAGAGCCTGCGCATAGTGGGGCTCACCCATCGTCGGGAAGTCCAACAGCATGCGCATCTTGTCGCCCGTGATGTCGATGAGCTGTGCAGAGTGTGCGAGCTCGGGGCCCGTCGGCAGATACCGATCCTTCGTGATCTTGTTGAGGGCGATCACGTACTTGCCCCACGGTTCGGAGCTGTCACCACCGGGGATCATCAGATGGCCCGTCGAATAGAAGGCCTGCTCGCGATCCAGAACTTCCCAGGTACCGAGCTTCCACTTCACGATCTCAGAGGAAATGAACATCGACGTGTAGGCGTTTCCGCGACCGTCGAACTCGGTGTGAAGCGGTCCCAGCCCTGGTTCCAGAACTTCTCCTGCCAGCACTGCTTCGTATTCGAGCACCGGAATGCCATCGATGACCGTTTCGTACCGCTCGTTGGCGATCGCTTCGATCATCTTCGAGAATGAATGCACCGGAATCGTTGTCGCCAGCTTACCGCCTGCGACGATGTACTCACCGGTGGGATCCACATCCACTCCATGCGGCGACTTCGGCGTCGGCAGAAAGTAGATCATGTCAGAGCAGTCGGCCGGCTCGATCATCCGAACGGAATTCTTCATCTCGGAATGCGCGATACGGTCTTCGCCCATGACGTTATGGATGTAGTCGCCAGGAACCATGGCCCCGGCCCCTTCAGCGGCGCAGGTTTCTGCCCGCCTCCAGTTCACGGCAGCAACGAAGTCTTTATCGGCCTGCGAGGCATTGACCTCGAGCAGCGTGTGTTCCTGCTCTGTGTTGTATGTCGTGAAGAACGCCCAGCCGTCGGACACGTTTCGCCCTGCATGAGCGATGTCATAATTGTACCCGGGGACGTGAATCTGGAACGCGATGTCCATCTCGCCCGGCTGATCGGCCCGGATAAACGTCAGCGTACCGCTGAAGTTTTCCTTGAACGTGGAAATCGGGACATCAGCCTGCGGGATTGGCACGCTGAACCGCGTCGATGCAATGACATACTCCGAATTGGGAGTAATGAATGGTGACGCGTGGTTGCCGCCTGAGTTCGGGATCTCGATGATTTCCTCAGTCTCGAACTTCGACAGGTCGATGCGCGCAATACGTGGCGTGTTGTTTCCGTTAATGAACAGCCATCGTCCATCCGGAACGCCTGCGGTTTGAGACAGTTGAGGATGATGGGAATCGTCCCATGGGATGAATCCGAAGCTCGTGTCGAGCATTCCCTTTGTCTCTTCGGAATACCCCCAGCCGTTCTCTGGATACTGTGAGAACACGGCGAT
>JBDHMQ010000325.1:0-2772 GCA_039656095.1 Gemmatimonadota bacterium
ATGAACCTCATCGGCCACCATCCGTCGATGATCGAAATCTTCAAGGTCGTGGGACAGGCGGCGGCGGCCCGGGCCAACGTCTTGATCCGCGGAGAGAGCGGAACAGGCAAAGAATTAATCGCTCACGCGATCCACACAAACTCGGCGGATTCAGGCGAACCGTTCGTGCCCGTGAACTGCACGGCACTTCCCGCGTCGCTCCTGGAATCGGAGCTGTTCGGCCACGTAAAAGGATCGTTCACTGGCGCAGTTGGTGACCGCCGCGGTCGCTTCGCCTTGGCAGGAAAAGGAACGATCTTTCTGGATGAGATCGGGGATACAGCGCCCGACTTCCAGAGCAAGCTGCTAAGAGTCCTCCAGGAACATGAATTCTACCCGGTCGGCGCGGATCGTCCTGAGCGGACGGATGCTCGGGTTATCGCGGCCACCCATCGCGACCTCGAAACGCTCGTCGCGGACGGCCGCTTCCGCGAAGACCTGTATTATCGCCTGCGCGTGGTGGAAATCGTTGTGCCGCCGCTGCGGGAGCGAATGTCGGATCTGCCGGACCTTGCCACTCACCTTGTCGCCAAGGCGAGCCACGCGGCAGGGCGTGATGCGCCCGTCCTCTCGACGGAGACCGTCGACGAACTGATGAAGCACGCGTGGCCTGGCAACGTACGTGAACTCGAAAATTGTTTGATTCGGGCGATGGTTATGTCGAAGGGAGATGTGATCCACCGCGATACCCTGGGGCTAACGCCGCCCCGCGGGAATTCTCAAGCGCGAATGACAACACTTGAGCAATTGGAAGGCGAGCAGGTGGCCGAGGTGCTCAAGGCCACGGACGGCCACAAGTCTCGTACGGCCGAGATCCTCGGAGTGTCCAGGCCACGATTGGACCGGTTGATCGAAAAGCACGAACTGGCTGATCTCCTGGACCGACTCCGAGAAGGAGGTGCTTCAGAGAGCAGGCCACGGTGAAGACAACCATGTCGTTCCGCGCTCGAATCAGTCGTTCCGGCGAGCGTCTTTTGCGATCCAGTCTCCAGAAATCTCTGGACGAAACCGTGTCTCAAATCGTCTCTCGCTGGTACGGCCTGAGGTCCGAAATTCTATTCCTGACGGAACTTCCTGAGGTCCTCGACGCGCTGCAAGATGGGAGTACGAGTGAGGCACCTGCCGGATTCATTCGAGTTTTTGAGGGTCTGGATGGTTCAGTCAAGACAGCAACCGTCACCAATCTCGCCGACGTAGAGCGCTGGCGCGTGAGTCAAGTGGATCCGCGGGGGGACATGCTCACGACGGGGTTTGAGCCAACGGTACCGGTGTCATTCGACATTCGGGAAAAACTCAGCGGGCGGCTTGAGGGTTCGCTCACGGTCGAGATCGTGGCCACCCGACTGCTTCCTGCCGGTGGTGTGGTTCCTCCCGTGGCCGGCACGGTGTTCGGTTTGTTCGCGGCCGGGTCGGACCTTCCCCTCCTTCCCGGACCGCTGCAGCATCGACTGCCTTCCGGGTCGGAATTCACGTCGGGAGGAGACCGCTGGCTGACCGCCGAGCGGATCCTGGAGGACCCGCCGCTCAGAATCGTGTTGGCCGCACCGCTGACTCCGTTCGTGCAGCCCTTCCAGGGTGCCGCACGAAGAGGAGCGGGCCTCGTGCTGCTCGTTACCCTGGTCGGCCTGGCGCTTGCTGCACTTCTCACGTCTCGTTTGACTCGCTCACTCCGGGCCCTCTCCACGGCCGCGGAAGCGGTGTCTGATGGCGAACTCGGTCGGCGTGTCGAAGTGAGTGGCAGCGACGAGGTGGGGCGGGTGGCTGATGCGTTCAACACGATGACGGAAAATCTCGACCGTACGATGCGGGAACTTGCCAACAAGGAGTCGCTTGCGGCCGTTGGACAATTCGCCGCCGCGCTCGCCCACGAGGTGCGGAATCCGCTTACAGCAATTCGGGTGGATCTACAGATTGCAGAGGACGAGCTCGCCGAGGGCTCACCGGGAAGTGAAGCACAGAAACGTGCGCTTCAAGAGGTGATGCGCCTCAACGAAACCGTGTCCGACACTCTGCGTTTGGCGCGGTCCGGAGCTTTGGGGTCCTCACCTATCAACCTGAACGAACCTGTCCGAGCTGCCGTTGCCGCTGCGGGGCCGATCTTCAAGCATCATCGTGCGCGCCTTGAGGTTGACCTCGGACCCACAACTCTCAATGTCAATGGTGACTCCGGTGCTCTCGAGCAGGTGTTTCTCAACCTGCTGCAGAACGCCGCCCAGGCTCTCGGTCCGGACGGCGGGAACGTGACGTTGACCGGGTCCGCGGAGAATGGTGGGATCGCGATTTCTCTCCAGGACGATGGCGCGGGAATGACCGCAGAAGTCATGGAGCAGGTGTTTGAACCCCTGTTCAGCACGCGGCCGGAGGGAACTGGACTGGGTTTGACCATTGCTCGCCGAATTGTGGACGCGCACGGAGGAGAGATCTCATTTGAAAGTACGCCCGGTTCAGGTACGCTGGTCCGGGTGTGGCTACCGCTGTCGTCCGTGTGACGAAGCGTTACAAAGGTGTAAACGACCGTGACGGTATCCGGTTCGGCGAGAGCATGTTCCGCAGGCGTAAGTCTGTCAGATGCAAGGGCTTCACTTTGAAGCGCAATTCAGGCGTATTTCATGATAGCTACGATCCCAGAACGAGGGACCGCGGCAAGTGGCTCGGCCCCCGGCTCACAACTGGACATCGGACCACGACACGGAACGCACTGATGTTTTTCGCTCTCGCGATACTGGCCTTCGC
>JBDHMQ010000326.1:0-2181 GCA_039656095.1 Gemmatimonadota bacterium
TGCCTGGTTTCATCTCCACGGTCGGGCCCTTGCCATCGCGGCGCACAACGACGAGATGCTCGACAAACTCCAGTCCTTCAACGGCTTCATCCGATGTCTGCTTGAGCGGGACGATGCTCCCTCGCCGGTACCCGCCATCCGCCGTGATCAGTACCCGTGCCTGTGCGTCGATCATTCGGTCCCGAAGTGACTTGGCGGAAAACCCTCCAAACACGACGGAGTGAGGCGCGCCGATGCGCGTGCAGGCGAGCATGGCGATCGCGGCTTCAGGAATCATCGGCAGATAGATGCCTATTCGATCGCCACGCTTGACGCCCAGTTTCTTGAGCGCTGCGGCAAACGCGCACACTTCCTTGTGGAGCTCACGGTAGGTATATGTACGCTTGTCGCCGGGCTCGCCTTCCCAGCCGGGCTCGCCTTCCCAGATCAACGCAACAGCATCGGCCCGTGGTCCGTCGAGATGTCGGTCGAGGCAATTGTGGGAAACATTCAGCTTGCCGCCCTCAAACCATCGGGCAAACGGCGGATCCCACGACAGGACTGTATCCCACCGCTGGAACCAGTCGAGCTGCTCTGCCTGCTCCTCCCAGAAAGCCACACGGTCTTCAGTTGCCGCAGAATAGGGTGTGTCATCCGAGACATGTGCCGCTGCCCTGAACGCGTCGGGCGGATCGAAGCACCGGTCCTCGGTTAGAAGGACATCAATTTCACGCTTTCGACTCCCGCTCATAAAGCGACTCCTGGTTGCGTTGGGGAACTGAGCGTTGAGATTACGGATCGTCGGTCAACCGTCGCAAGCTGGAAGCCTGTTGAAAAACTGAGGTGCCCCATCCATGAATGATCTGACACTTTTGATCCTGCTCCTTGTCGGCGCCGCCGTCGCATTTGGTGTAGGAATATGGGTCGGACTCGGGTATCCGGGCCTGTTCTCAAAATACGAATCAACTGGCCGGGCACCAAGACTGGCGCCGTTCGAAATGCTCATTGACTGGGTATACGGGAAGCTCGGTAAGTGACTCGATTCCCCGCCGCAGGAAGGGATAGAGACTCCACACGCCAATCCATTCGTCGTGTGCTTTCTCTCGTGCTGGTGGCAAACCTGCTGGTGGCGGCAGCAAAGCTGTTCATTGGCTGGCGAGTGGGCTCACTGGCCGTGCTCGGCGATGCCGCGCATTCCGGCTTCGACTCTCTGAATAACGTCATCGCGCTGCTCGCTGTGCGATTCGCAGCGGCACCGGCCGACGATGAGCACCCATATGGCCATGCCAAGTTCGAGACAATCGGAGCCCTGGCCGTCGTGAGTTTCCTGTCGATCACGGCCTTCGAGCTGGTGAGCGGGGGTGTATCCCGACTGCTGACAGGCGGCAGCCCCCTCAGGCTGGAGGTTCTGACGGTTGCGCTCCTGGTTGGCACGCTCGTTGTGAACGTGGGTGTTGCCGGAGTCGAAGCGTGGTTCGCGCGCCGATTCGATTCAGAGATTCTTGCAGCCGATGCCCTTCATACAGCCACAGATGTCTGGATTACGCTGGCCGTTCTGGGCGGACTCGGGCTTGTCGCGGCAGGTTGGGAAGATGCCGATGCGTGGCTCGCCATCGCCGTGGCTGGGCTCATCTGCTTCAGCGGATTTCAGGTGCTCCGCAGTACGGTCCCGGTGCTGGTCGACCGACGCGCCATAAACGCCGAGCGTATCGTTCGGTTTGTAGCTGATCTCGAAGGCGTCAGGGGCGTTCTCGACGTTCGTTCGCGCGGAAGGCTTGGCTCTCACGCCCACGCGGAATTGACTGTCGTGGTTGATCAGCACCTCACGGTGGCAGAAGGGCACGCCATCGCCGATGAAGTAGAGCGGAAGCTGATCGTCTACGGCGGATTTGCAACGGTGGTCGCCCACGTCGAGCCACCCGATTCCCGGGATTCCGATACCGAACGCGCTTAAGCGTCGGCCTTGAAGGCGGGATCGGTTTCGAGATTTGACCGGATCGTTTCAAGCAGGGACTTCGTAGCCTGTATTCCCTCTACCTCCGACAGGTCGGCGCCCTCGAATTCGATACCCAGATAGCCGCGATATCCCGCGTCGAGCACGATCCGAATCATCCGTGGGAAGTCGATCGTCGTTTCATTCCCATCGGCGTCAAACTCATAGCTCTTCGCGCTCACTGCCTTTGCGAACGGCATCAATTCGCG
>JBDHMQ010000327.1:0-2499 GCA_039656095.1 Gemmatimonadota bacterium
CCCGGGAACGAAGCGCCGGGAGCAGAAAGCCCTGGCCGCGCTGACAATCATCGGCGAGCAAGGACTGGCGTCATTGTCCACGGCCACGCTCGCCGCTCAAGTTGGGCTGAGTTCCGGCGGGCTGTTCCGCCACTTCGCCTCGATCGAGGAGATCCTGCTGGAAGCCACACGGATCTCTGTCGAGACGCTCGAAGCGACATTTCCGGAACCCGACCTCTCGCCGACCGAACGAATCCGCACGCTGGGGCTCAATCGGGTAAGGCTACTGGGCGGAAATCCGGGGCTCACATGGCTACTCATGTCGCAGCAGGCCTATCTCAAGCTACCCGCGGATGCAGTCAAGCAACTCAAGGCCGTAGTCGCACGGTCGAAGGAATTCTTGCTCTCAGCCGTTCTGGACGGGGTGAGCGAGGGATCGATCCGATCCGATCTTGCGGCGAAGGATCTACTGGTCACGATTCTCGGAACGGTGCATACGCTGATCGGAATGCAGGGGGCATACGGTGGACAGGCAAGCAAGCCCGAAAACGTAATGGACTCACTGTTAATCATGCTGCGCCCAGGGGCGTCAATTGAATAGGAGCGAACGATGATTTCGACCGAGCAGAGCGTGAAGGACATCGCCGTTGCATATCCGCTTGCCACGAGAGTGTTTCAGCGACACAAAATAGATTTTTGCTGTGGTGGGGGCGTTGCCCTGCGTTCAGCGTGCGAGAATAGGGGACTCGATGCCGATAGCATCGTGAAGGAAGTAGAAGCTGAAATAGCCGGCACCGGAGACACGGCGGATCGCTGGGAAGAAGCACCGTTGGACAGTCTCATTGACCACATCCTGGTCACGTACCATGAGCCGCTTCGTTCGGAACTCCCGCGGCTTGAGAAAATGGCCAACCGAGTGCTGGCCGTGCATGGCGACAAGATGCCGGAAGTGTTGGGAGAGCTGCAGAGCGTGTTCAGCGCCCTGCGGACGGAGCTCGAGGCTCACATGGTGAAGGAGGAGCAGATCCTGTTCCCGATGATCAAGGCAGGACACGGCAAGCAGGCCGGCGGGCCGGTTTCCGTAATGGAGCATGAGCACGCCTCAGCCGGTGCCGCTTTACAGCGACTGCGCGAATTGACCAATGACTTCCAGCCTCCCGCCGGCGCCTGCACGACCTGGACAGCGCTCTGGGCCGGACTCGCCGAACTGGAGTCAGAGCTTCACCTCCATATTCATCTTGAGAACAACATCCTGTTTCCGAGGGCCATGGCCTGAGATAAAAGGAGAAACGCTTGTCTCGAACCCGAATCGGAGCAACCTTCCTCGCATGGCTAAAAACAACTCATTCGACGTATCGACAGGCGTCGACCTCCAGGAGGTCGACAACGCCGTAAATCAGGCCCACAAGGAAATCGCGACCCGCTACGACTTCAAGGGCACGGACTGCACTCTGAAGTTTGATCGTGAGTCGGCAACGATCGCTCTCGAGGCAGACGATGCCTACCGGCTGCAGGCTCTCAAGCAGGTACTGCGCGACAAGCTGGCGAAGCGAAAGGTCCCCCTGCGGAACATCGACGAAGGTTCCGTCGAAGAGGGCACGCTCGGCCGGCACCGGCAGACGATCAGTCTCAAGCAGGGGATCGATCAGGAGACGGGCAAGAAAATCGTCAAGGACATCAAGGCCGAGGGATTCAAGAAAACCCAGGTCCAGATCCAGGGCGACGAGCTTCGTGTCACGAGTCCATCTCGCGACATCCTGCAGGAGATCATGGCCTTCCTGAAAGAGCAGGATTACGGCGTCGAGCTCAGTTTCGGAAACTACCGCTGAGACGAAACCCGATGGTGTCGGTGGCCATCGCAGTCCGTGCCGATCCATCCCGTTTCGGCCCCGACCCAGGAGCTCGATCTGCTGAGACTCCTGCGTGAAGAGCCCATCGAGCCGCACAAACGCAGGCGTTTCAAGCGTGGCGACATCGTGCTGCTCAACGTCGAGGGGTTGCATCGGCTCACCATACTTACATGCGACGGCCAGGCGTCTTCCGTGCAGCAGATTGACTTCGCGGCAGGCGCGGCCTTGACGATCGACACGTTTTGAACTCGCCCGTGCTTCGTCTCGTCCCAGTCCTGACCCTGGCCGCTGCCGTGCTCTTTGCGCCGTCGACAGTCCTCGCCCAGGACACCGAGTATTCGTCTGGTTCGGCCCCGCGACCGGCTACTGGACGGGCGGAGCGTCGGACCGCGGCTGGAAGGGGCTGAAGTTTCGGGGCATCGTACTGGGTGCCACAGCAGCTACGATCGGCGGATTTGCGCTTACATTTCCGAAGACGACCATTTACGAGCCATAACCAGACCTGGAGACGTACAGCTGATGCAGAGATATGCCGTTCCCGCCCTGATCCTCGGCCTCGCTCTAAGTGTGGGGTGCGCCGACTCGTCTGAGTCAGGCGACAGTCCGGCAGACTTCGAGGCGCGGTTGGAAGCCGCGTTCGCGGACGGAGATGTGGACGAAAGGGCAACGC
>JBDHMQ010000328.1:0-3086 GCA_039656095.1 Gemmatimonadota bacterium
AAATCTCGCGCGATCTGTTCGTGCCGGAGTCTGCGACCGGCCAGCAATCTCGTGACCACCGACAGCACCTGGCGGGGACTGGTCGGCTTGACGATGTAGTCCGCCACTTCGCGTCCGATCGCCTCGTGCATGGTCGAGTCGGCTTCGCTCTTGGTCACCATGACGACTGGCAGGCGGCGTCCACGACGACGGATTTCGGTGAGAACATCGATGCCGCGCAGGCCCGGCATCTGCTCGTCCAGCAGTACGAGGTCGTAGCTCTCCGCCTCCAGCAAAGCGAGCGCATCGTTGCCGTTCATTACGGCATCGACGTGATAACCCGCCTGCATCAGCATGATCGTATGCGGACGGAGCCTGTCGACTTCGTCATCGACCCACAGGATCCGGCCCTTATTTTCGTCGAGTACTGTCTTCGTCATCTGGTCCCTCTACCCACGTATTTGCGTACGGCCAGCTCCAGCTTTTCCACTACGTCCCGTACTTCGATGCTTTCCATGCCTCCAACCGACCGAAACCTATCGATCAACAGTTCATGGTACCTGCGATACGGTCCGACGCGCTTCGGATCCGTTACCGCGTACATGCCGACAGTCGGTGTCTCCAGCGCAACGGCGATATGCAGCGGAGCCGTATCCGGACTCAAGGCCACATCCGCACCATCCAGCAGCCAGGCGAGTCGCCTGACATCGTCGGCACGGGCATCGATGGGTGTCGCATCAGTCAGCTCCATCACCTCCCGGGCCAGCAGCTCTTCTGCCGGCGTCGTTCCGCCAACCAGTATCGTCTGGAGTCCGAGTTCATGCTCAGCCGTCTCAAGTACCCTTGCATAGCGCTCGGCGATCCAGTTCTTGCTCGGCCACGATGTTTGCAGGGCGACGGCAAGCACCGGCCGATCGACGGCGTCAAACATCTGCTTCTGCTCGGCACGCTCCCGTTCGGAGAACGCGAAATTCCACTCGAGGCGAGGTTCGACCCCCAGGTGGTGCAGAAACTCGAAGAATTCATCCTGTGTGTGCTGCGGAGCATGCGGGGCGATCTGCTCCGTTGTAAACATCCCATGAAGCTCTCGCGAACGGGCCCTGTCATAGCCCAGTTTGCGCGGAGCACGGATCGTGGCCGTGACCAGACCCGCTTTGATTGCCGTGTGCGGGACGATTGCCAGATCAAAGCGCCTGCCAGCCAATTCGTGGCGAAATCGCGAATAGGCCCGAAACCCGGCCGACCGCTCAAACAGCAGGAATTCGTCGACGTCGGGATGGGGCTTCATCAGCCGGTGTGTAGACGACTGCACCGCCCAGGCGATTCGAGTCTCCGGCCAGGCCTGGCGGAGTGAGGCAACTAGCGGCATGACGTGGACCGTGTCGCCGAGCGCACTCAGGCGTACGATCACAACGGATTGGGGCGGGTGCTCAGGACTGACTGGAGCTTTCGTGGGCATGTCGCGGTACATTCACGCCCGTTCGGCTTTGCAGCTACGGCGCTGACGCTCTTGATGTTGCTCGATGTGCTCGCCAAACGATTCGGCGGGCTGATCGGAAAAGGCCTCGGCTGGCGAATCATCCTCGAGGTATTCGTCCTCTCCATTCCGTTCATTTTCGCCGTCATCGTTCCGATGGCGGTCCTCGTTGCCGTGCTGTACACGTTCAATCGGATGGCCGCCGACAACGAGATATCAGCCATCAAGGCAAGCGGTGTGAGCCTGTTCCGGCTTACGGTTCCGGTTGTCGTGCTGGCCGCCATGGTTGCACTCGGCCTGGTGTGGTTCAACGACAAAGTGCTGCCCGATACCAACCATAAACTGCAGTTGCTGACCCGAAGTATCGGTCGCAAGTCGCCGACGTTTGCGCTCAAAGAGAGGGCGGTCAATGAAGTCGTGAGGCGTCAGCTGTTTCTGCAGGCGCTACGCATCGATCAGGAGACGAGCCAACTCGAAGACGTGACGATCTGGGACGCGACCCGGCCGCCGAGGATGCGCACGATCTTCGCCGACAGCGGCACGATGCAATTCAACGAGAGCCAGACAGACCTCTACCTGACCCTGTACGATGGCGTCATCAATGAGACGGACGGTGAGTCGTCGGACGAATTCCAGCGCACATGGTTCGAGGTCCAGTTTCTCCGGATTCCCAGCATCGCCAATGAGTTGGAGCGGCAGGAAAGCGAGCGGCGTGGAGACCGGGAAATGCCGATTGATTCTCTGCGCGCGCGGGCACGTGAAGCCCTCGAGCGAGCCGACGCAGCGGAACGCACGAGCCAGGCCCTCGCCATGGCCTACACTGGCCAGTTGCTGGGTAGCCTGGTCGGAGCCGACTCCCTGCCGCCGGATTCGTCGGACGCTGCGATGGCCGGCTGGCGCAGCGGAAGTCGGCTCGCCAGCCCGGCCTCGGCGGCGAACACATTCCGAAGCCAGGCGGCGCAGCAGGACAAGCATACGAAGGACGCGCAGAAATTTGAGGTCGAGTACTGGAAAAAGTACTCAATTCCGTTCGCGTGTATCGTGTTCGTTCTGATCGGCGTGCCGGTTGCCGTGCGCTATCGACAGGGGGGAATCTCGATGGTCGTCGCCACGAGCTTCCTGGTGTTCACGGCGTACTATGTCGCCCTGATTGGAGGCGAGAACTTCGCCGACCAGAGACTGTTGGCCCCGTTCTGGGCAATGTGGTCGCCCAACGCCTTGTTCCTGGCGATCGGACTGGTCTTGACCTTCCGGGCGAGACGGGCCGGCGGATGAGAACTCTCGACCGCTATGTGCTGAAGCAATTCCTGAAAATCTTCCTGGTCACGGTGCTCGGTGTACCGTTGCTGTTCATCGTCATCAACCTGACGGACAGCATCGACTCGTTTCTGCGCGACGGTGTGGGTCGCTCCGACGTAATCGCCCACTATTTTTATTTGTTCCCCTACAACATGCTGCTGGCCTTTCCGATCGCCTGCCTGCTCGCGGCCGTGTTCACCGTTTCGGCCATGACGCGCCATTCTGAAATGACGGCCGGTAAGGCGGGGGGCATGAGCTTTCACCGCATCACCAGGCCGTTATTGGTCGCGGGACTCGGCATGAGCCTCGTGGCCCTGGCACTGACCGAGAT
>JBDHMQ010000329.1:0-2761 GCA_039656095.1 Gemmatimonadota bacterium
CGTCCGATCTACAAGGGTTCCGCCGTATGCGGGAAGGCTCATATCACATCAATCCTGATTCGAAGATGATTTCAGGTACCCACCGTTTCGGAGGTACTCAATGATGACGTCCACGGTTTCGACGACGGACATGTCTGCCGTGTTCACGATGATTTCAGCCTGTTCGGGCTCCTCGTAGGGCGCGCTGATGCCGGTGAAGTTCGGGATCTCGCCGGACCGCGCTTTCTTGTACAGGCCCTTCGGGTCGCGTTCCTCGCAGACGTCCAGCGCGCACTCCACGAATACCTCGATGAAGTCGCCAGGTCGGTCGGCGATGTTGCGCACCCGATCGCGATCCTCGCGGTAGGGCGAGATGAATGCGGTCAAAACGAGCGCACCTGCGTCTACGAACAGCTTTGCGACTTCGCCGATACGCCGGATGTTTTCGGTGCGGTCTTCCGGCGAAAACCCGAGGTCGCCGTTCATTCCGTGACGGACGTTATCGCCGTCGAGCACGTAGCTGAACCGGCCCTGCTCGTACAGTCGCCGGTCCACTTCGTTGGCGATCGTGCTCTTTCCGGAGCCCGACAGGCCGGTAAACCAGATCGTTGCGCCCTTGTGTCCGCGGCGCGATTCGCGGTCGCTGCGTCCGACATGAGTCTCATGCCAGGTTACGTTGCTTGACTTGCCCATATATGTCCGCCCGGGGTGTTCGTTATGTGTATTGTCAGGGATCGAAGCCCAACTTACCCGAAGTAACCTCGCGCACCAGTGGGAGCGCTTCAGTCCACACGTCGGCCCGTGCTGCGAAGATCCCGTGTGGCTGCTTGAGTTCTTCCTTGCCGTAACACAGCTGTTCACCCCGGCAGTCCGATACGAATCCGCCTGCGCCGCGCAGTACGGCCTCGGGTGCGCAGGTGTCCCATTCGCTCAGGAACGGCACCGGATGGACGTAGATCTCCGCCTCTCCTTCAGCAACAATCGCACACTTGAGCCCCACGGACCCCGACTTGATGCTGGAGGCGCCGAGTCGGTCTGCCACGGCAGTAATCAGCGGATCCGGATGCGACCGTGATCGGACCATCCGAAGATGCTCGGGCCTGTGTGCCGGCACGAGGCGCCGCTGTTCCAGGTCACATCGGCCACCCAGGCGCCCGATCCCACGACGCCCAGGTACAGGAGGCCAGGATCAGGGCGCAGTACGGCGCCGAGCGATGCCACCCCTCCGGTAGCAAGTCCCACCATGACGGCGAACTCGCCGTTTCCCCTGATGAACTCCTTGGTTCCGTCGAGCGGATCCACGATCCACAGACGATCAGCCGTTGCATGCTCAGCGGACGGTGGGGATTCTTCGCTCCTGACGGCGTCTTCGGGCAGCTGGGTGTGGAGGACATCGAGGATCGTGTCATTGGCCGCATGATCGGCCTCGGTTACCGGATCGTTGATTCCTTTGTCGGATATGTCCAGGTCTTCACGCCGATAGAACGGCCGCGCTGCCAGGCCACCGGCAACGGCAGCAACCGCCGCAGCCCACAGATCTTCGGCCACGGACGGGGGACAGTCCGGCGGTCCCGGCTGCTCCCAGTCGATGCGATCGCTCAAGTCTTCACCCGGGTAGAAAGAAAGAGGCCAGCGGCGAGGAATATTCCGTTTGGTAGCCACGCGGCAGCCTCAGGCGGAAGGACGGCGGCTGCGCCGAGCGCCTCTGCGATGCGAATCATTCCCAGCAGCAGCATCGTGGTCAGGAGTGCGATCCCCACGGCCATTGAAGCTCCGCCGCGTTTCGTAGAACTCGCCAGCGGCATGCCGAACAGCACGATGATCAGGCAGGTGAACGGAAACGCGATCCGCATCATGAGCTGAACGCGGAGCTTGCCCGTCTTACTACCGGATCTGTCGAGGGAGTCGATGTAAGCTTTCAGCTCGGCGTACCCCATCTCGTCTTCGTTCTTCGACGTTGCGAGCAGTTCGACCGGAGTCTCGGTGAACTTCGCCTGGTGGAGCTCTTCAAACTGGAATGCCATCGTTCGTTCGGGCTCCGGAAACACGCGCAGGGTGCCGTCTTTCATGATCCACCGACCAACGGCCGAATCCCAATCTGCCACGGGTGCTTCGACGGAATACGACGGATACGGATAGCCCGTGCCTTCTCGATCGACCCGAATTCGCTCGATCTGGGTCCTGGACCCCGCCGCCGTGAGCCGCTGGATCATGTAATAACGCCCGCCATGGCCCCTGAATACGAACGAAAGCCGCGTTCCACGCTGACGGCCCTCGCCGAGCGCATCTTCGGAGAGGCGGTTTGCGTGCGGCACGATCTCGGTCAGTGCCAGGGCCACGAGGCTCATGCCGAGCCCGGCGACCAATAACGGCCTGGTGATGCGGTGAAAGCTCATGCCCCCCGCCTTACCGGCCGTCATTTCAGAATGGCGGGTCATGGCCGAAACCGTGAACACGGCCGCGAGCAGGCAGGCGCTCGGAAAGGCCAGCAGCATGTTCTAGGGGAACAGATAAAAATAGTGGGCGATTACGTCGGAGCGACCCACACCATCCCGCAGAAACGAGTCAATGCTGTCAGTAAGATTGATGACGATGAACAGCAACGGTACACCGAGCACCGTGACCAGGAAGATTTTCAGGAACTGCTTCAGCACATAGCGGTCGAGAGTTCTCATCCGCCGGCCCGCCTCGCCCGGAAGGTCAAGACGATGCCGATCGCGAGGAACAGGGCGTTGGGCGTCCACATCGCCCAGAACGGGGCCAACAGTCTCTGGTCGGCGAA
>JBDHMQ010000330.1:0-2507 GCA_039656095.1 Gemmatimonadota bacterium
TTCGGGCCGCCGGCAGAGGTCACGGCCGCGGAGTCCGCGTATCCCTGGAACGTCGTGTCGCCGACCAGCGATTCCACGGTAAACGTCATCATGCCGGGGAATCTCCGTGAGGCCGACCGGGCCTATTACAATTACGCGGTGATGAGGATGCGCGTGGTAAGAAGCCAGGACCCGGATGGGAGCTGCGAATTGCTGATCCAGGCGGAAGAAGAAGTACTCTCGAGCTATGTTGACGGGTGGATTGTCGCACGAACTCTATTTGGTGGACCGGCGTTCCAACCGATGGATGAACTGGTGTTTGCCAGGGAAGCAGACCTGCTGCGTCCGCTCCAGGCTGCACGCGGGAACGTGTCAATCGGCGTGTGTGCCGCACAGTGGGCGGCCGAGCACCCGGACGAAATCGCTGCCTATGAATCCTGGAGGGCCGACGCGTTCCCCGAGCTCGTTCCCGATGTGTCCGTTCCCGAGTTGAAAGCCGACGAATTTGACGTCGATGACGGTGATCTTGAGGCAGAAGTCGAAGCGAATGAGCCCTCTGACGTAGAAGAATCAGCCGAAAACTGAGCCATGCCCCTCCAATTCTACAATACGCTTGGCCGACGCCTGGACACCTTCGAGCCGGTGAATCCGGGCGAGGTCCGTATGTATACCTGCGGGCCGACGGTTTACGACCGGGCACACATCGGAAATTTTCGGACGTTTATCTGGGAAGACATGCTTCGGCGGTACCTGCGGCACAGTGGGTTTCGGGTAACGCAGGTGATGAACGTGACAGACGTTGATGACCGGACGATCAAAGCAGCCATCGAATCGGGCCAGACGCTCGCCGTCGAAAAAACGTTTTTTGATGACTGGGAAGTACTGGGCCTCGAAACGGTGGAGCACAATCCTCGGGCGACCGACCACGTGGATGGAATGATCGAGCTCGTGCGCCGTCTTGAATCTGCGGGACTGACCTATGAACGAGACGGTTCCATTTACTTTGCCATCGACCGATTCCCGGGCTACGGCAGGCTGATCGACCTCGACCCGGCCGAGTTGAAGCCAGGTGAGCGCGTCGAGGGCGACGAAGAATACTCGAAAGAGAATCCGCGAGACTTCGTTCTCTGGAAGGGCGGTGCGCGCGACGTCGAGGGACAGGTGGCGGTTTGGGATTCTCCGTGGGGATCAGGCCGACCGGGCTGGCACCTCGAATGCTCAGCTATGGCTATGGAATTTCTGGGTGAACAGCTGGACATCCATACCGGTGGCGTAGACAACATTTTTCCCCACCATGTTAACGAAATGGCCCAGTCCGAGGCAGTTACGGGAAAATCGTTTGCCCGCTACTGGCTTCATGCCGCCCATCTGCTCGTTGATGGCGGAAAAATGTCCAAGTCGCTGGGGAACTTCCATACGGTTGCCTCGTTAGTCGAGCGTGGAGCACGCCCATCGGCGATCCGCTATTTGCTTTTGAGCGCTCACTACCGGACGCAACTCAATTTTACGCTGGAAGGTCTGGCAGCCGCGGAGAAGGCGGTTGAGAGGCTGTCGGAATTCAAGAAGCGTCTGCAAGACGTGACTGCTGATTCGGCGAGTTCGAAAGAGAGCACTGGGGCGCAGGATGCTGTTGACGCCTGGAAGGCTGCTTTTCACAAGGCGATGGATGAAGATCTTGGCGTCAGCGGGGCGCTCGGCGCGACGTTCGATCTGGTACGCGAGGGGAATGCGGCCCTGGATGAGGGTCGACTCGATTTGTCAGGCGCGGAGCTGATTCTAGGTGCACTCGATCGGTTTGATTCCGTGTTTGGAGTGCTGGCGTTGCGCGAACGTGAAGATCGTACCGTAAATCCGGACCTTGCGGCCTGGGTGGAGGACCGGATCCAGGCGCGTGCGCAAGCGCGAATTGACCGGGATTTCGCAGCCGCCGACGCGATTCGGACCGAGCTGGATGAACGCGGAATTGTGCTGGAAGACACCGCATCAGAAACACGGTGGAAACTCCGTCGGGACGCGGACCTTGACGCTTTTGATCCTGCTGCCCAAAAGAGTTGACGAGACCTGAACTGGCCCCTATGTTGGCGATCTATTTTGCTGAACTGCTGACGTAGCTCAACTGGAAGAGCATCGGATTTGTAATCCGAAGGTTGTGGGTTCGAGTCCCACCGTCAGCTCAGATGATGACCGGGGCAGCAACGTGGCCGCGCCGATGTGAAGAGACATTCAGACTTGGTACCAACGGCCCATCGCCCCCGTTCGGCGAGGGCCGTCCGAATGCGGGTGGGGTACCGAAGCGGCCAAACGGAGCAGACTGTAAATCTGCCGGCGTATGCCTACGGAGGTTCGAATCCTCCCCCCACCATCCGCATCACCCGTTAGGAACGGCAACTCCGTGGCACCGGCCACGCAGAATCAGGAGCGACGTCGAGATGGCGAAGCAAAAATTTGAGCGCACAAAGCCGCATGTAAACGTGGGAACGATTGGTCATGTGGACCATGGAAAGACGACGTTAACAGCCGCAATCACA
>JBDHMQ010000331.1:0-2254 GCA_039656095.1 Gemmatimonadota bacterium
CTCGAGGGCCGCACACCGCAGAGGACGCCGCGATGAAGTCCTACCAGGAATTCTTCGCCGAACTGAAGCGGCGGAAGGTATTCAAGGTCGCGGGCGTTTACGGGATTGTGTCGTTCGGGCTGATCCAGGTGGCCGATCCGCTATCGGGTGCACTTCTGCTGCCCGACACCTTCCTGACCTACGTCGTGGCGATCCTGTTGCTCGGTTTTCCGCTGGCCCTTGTTCTCGCGTGGGCCTTTGAGGTCAACCCGGACGGCGTCCAGCGCACCGGGGCGGCGGAACCTGGCGAGATCGAGGCAATCGTCTCCGCACCTGCCTCACAGAGATGGCCAGCCGGACTCATGGCGCTCGCCGGAGCGGCGGCATTGTTGGCCGGTGGCTGGTGGGTGGGCCAGCGGACGTCGGCCGATTCGACAGACGCACCTGCACAGGCGAGGACCGCCGAGGGGGTCCGCCTAGCGTACGTGGACCTCGCCGATGACACTCGGCCCTCGATCGCCGTGCTTCCATTCGCTGACATGAGTTCGAGCCAAGACCAGGAGTACTTCGGCGACGGCATGTCTGAGGAGATCCTCAACTCGCTGGTTAAGATCCGTGACCTCCGGGTCGCAGGCCGGACTTCCGCCTTCGCCTACAAGGACGAGACCAAGGACCTGCGGGAGATTGGATCGGAGCTGGGTGTCGCCTACCTCGTCGAAGGAAGCGTTCGAAAAGAAGGAGAACAGTTGCGCATAACCGCTCAGCTAATTGATGCGGCGGACGGTTCGCATCTGTGGTCGGAAGTTTACGACCGACCCTATGCGAACGTCTTCCAGATCCAGTCCGAAATCGCCGAGGCTATCGCTGATGCGCTCAAGGTCCCGCTGGGCCTGAACAGCGCGTCAGATCTAGTGACGCCTACCGGCGACCTTGAGGCCTACGACCTGTATCTCGCTGGCCGCGCGCGGCTGAGGGAGCGGGATGAAAGCGTGTTTGAAGCCGTGGAGTTGTTTAGGGCCGCGATTGCCCTCGATTCGATGTGGGCCCCCGCTTGGGCCGGGCTGGCAGACGCGACCTCGCTCCAGGTCTGGTATACCAACGACACGGACGACGAAGTGCCGTTCGATGAGACGCTTGTCGAGGCCGAGCAAGCGGCCAGGCGAGCGCTCGCGCTGAACCCCCAGAATTCGACCGCCCTCATCGCCCTCGGCAGTATCCACCGAGATCGGCAGGAATGGGATGAGGCCGAGGATTTCTATCGGCAGGCTCTGGATCTTGACCCTGACAATGCTGAGGCCCACCAGCAGTATGGCGAATGGCTGCACAAGACCGGGCGTATTGCGGAGGCAGTACGGACGCTGGACCGAGCGACAGCGCTCGATCCGGCGCCAGTTCGTGTCTGGCAACTCGTCCTGGCTCTTAGGAGGGACAATCGTTGGGACGAAGTCGATGAGATCCTGGCGTGGGTCGAGGCCGAGGGACTGCATGAACGGTTTCGTGCCCTGGGCGGTGCCGTGCGGAACTGGCCGCGGCAGCGGGCTTTCCTCGAAGGCCGCTACGAAGACATGGCGCGAGTCGATTCGGTGGAATTTCCTGCGGATACTGCCGGGCGCGGTGAATGGCTGAGGGCGTTGAACGCAGGTCGATACGACCTGCTCCCAGACTCGATGCAGTCAGGGCAGGAGAGACCCGATCTGCTGCTGCGGCTGAATGAGCCGGATCTCGCGGTCGAGGAGCTGCTGTGGAGGATGCGCGATCGCCCACTGCAGCCGGATATGGTGTGGAGCCCGGATCTTGACCAGATCAGGGCGATTCTGAGGCAGGCGGATGCGGTGGCCGCCGCCGAGGCATCGTCTCCATGAAGTCCTACCAGGAGTTCTTCGCCGAACTGAAGCGGCGCCATGTATTCAAGGTGGCGGGTATATATGGTATTGTTTCGTTCGGCGTGATACAGGCGGCCGATATCATGCTGCCGAGACTGGGCCTGCCCGACTGGACGGTCACGTTCATGGTGGCGATCGTCGTGCTGGCCTTCCCTGTCGCGCTCCTGCTCGCCTGGGCGTTCGATCTGACGCCCGAAGGCCTCCGACGCACGGACGCGCCGGAGCCCGGCGAGATCGAGGGTATCATTGCCGCACCTGCCTCACAGCGCTGGCCGGCGGGACTTATGGCCCTGGTCGGCGTGGCACTCCTCGTCGCCAGCACCTGGTGGATTGCGCGGAGAACGGCGCCGGAAGCGTCCGCCGATGACGCCACGCCCGCTGACGTTCGTCTG
>JBDHMQ010000332.1:0-3426 GCA_039656095.1 Gemmatimonadota bacterium
CTTCATTGTTTTCGAGATTGGATTCTACGGCGCCGTTGCACTGCTGTTTACGCCTCTTCTCGCGGAACTGGCCTGGATCAACGTGGCCGTCGGAAACCTCATCGCGGCGGGCGTTCTGGGTACCTATTTCTGGCGCTTGCACCCGCCATTTTCGCGACAGGTGCCGGTCGAGGGTAACCCAGCCGGCTAGCTGAGCCGGCGCTCAATATTCGTCAACCGGCGCTCAATACTCGCCAGCTTGGCAATGATGATGATATGGGTCTCCTTGGCGTCGATGCCGACCGGACTACTGTCACTGGCGATCCGGTCGGCGATTTCGCGAGACTCAACCTGCGAAATATCGAGGTCCATCATCCACCTCCATCTTCAGTTCCCAGTGGGCTTCGGTTGCTCCTATGCGTATTTGATCGAGCCTGAGTATACTGAGAATATACAGTCAGCATCCTATCCGACTGGCAGTCGGAGTCCGGGGCCCGAGTCTTGGATGGAAGGAGTGCGTACCAATGACGTCACGATTCTTTTTTGCTGATGGTCAACGCTGGCGGGTCAAGGAAGACTCACTTGCTGGTGTCCCCGTGATCGGTGGCAATTCTTACGTATCTGAGACACCGGCATCATTCAGCATACTGTTCGTTCATCCGATAACCGGAGAAGAGCGCCAGGTTGACTGGCACAAGCCACTTAGCAAGTGCACGACTGAAGACTTTCAGCTCATGCTCGAGTCAACCGGGCCAGTCTAGAAGGTCGTTCCATGGGACCTGGATTCGTTCCAGAAAAGTGGCGGCCAGAGTAGCACAACCCTATCTTTGGTCCAACGACTCGGCCTCCCCTCGGCCGAATCTACTCAGTTGGAGTTGCCAAAGTGCAAGGGAAATCCTTTGTATCCGGGGGTGAGCGCTGGATGGTCGAAGAAGACGCAACAGACGCTACGGCCGTAGCAGTCTACCCCACCTACGGGTCACACCAGTCGCAATATGGCGGGGCTCATACAATCATTTTTGTGCACCCGGTTTCGGAGAAGAAGCGGTACGCCGACTGGCATAATCCGCTGAGCATGTGCGACATCGGAGATCTTCAGATCATATTCGCAGGGTCCAGGGCGCGACGCTGATCCTCTGACTCAGTTCCCCGAGAGAATCCGCTCAAGCTGCGCGCGGGCATTGTCGAAACTCGGATCCACTTCGATCGCCTTGCGATACAGTTCGATGGATCTGTCTCGATTCCCCAGAGACAGGTGAGTCTCGGCCAGGCTGTCCCAGGTATTGGCCGATCCCGGGAACAGGACCGTGTTAACCTCAAATACATCCAGCGCACGCTCTAGCTCGTCAGAGCCGACGTAACGGTATCCAAGGCCGTTGATCGAGCTCTCGATCTCGCGCAGGGCCTCATCGTTATCAGAGTATTGGGACACCAGGCCGGCAGCGGACTCAGCCAGCATTCCTGCCTCGAAGGCATTGGCAAGTGATTCACCAATCTCGTTGATCGTCGCGTAGCGCTCTGCCAGCACGGCCCTGCGCGCGTCAATCTCTGAGCGATCGAGCCAGCGGCCTCGCACCATGACACCGGCAATCCGCGCGACGTTTCGAACGTCCTCTACCGGATTCTCATCCATAAGCACCAGATCGGCGCGATAACCAACGGCGACACGACCAAACCGTTCGCTCGAACGCAAATGTTCGGCCGCATAATCGCCGGCATTCCGCGTGGCTATCTCGAGAGCATCAATGTTTGTGATCCCGGCCTTTACGAGCTCCCTGAGCTCTCGGTGCTTTCCTGGGAAAGCCGATTCAATGGACGCATCCGTACCCAATAGCATTGGGATATCGGCTTCCTGAAATCGGCGGGTCAACTCCTGCATAAGCCCGTACTTCATGGCATCCCGGTACACAAAATTCTCGACGTTATCTCGTCTATTCAGGTTCCCGTTCCGCCATCCGTTTGCCGATGCAGGCGCCAGATATGCCATCTCTGGATCAGACCACAGGTGGTCCAGGTTGTCCCACATCAGCTGGATTCCATACGGATACGAGAGATTCTGCGTCACGAATACTCCTGCATCCTTCAGAAGCTCGACAAGGTCCGGAATCAGTGACAGATCGGGACGATACGATTTGTCGATGTTGTTCGTGCTGCGAGGGCCTTTGAACACAGTAAAGAAGAATTCCTCGCTGTGGGCCACGACATCCAGCCCGGCACCGAGACTATGGTCCGTGTCGAAATTCCGGGGAATGTGACCAACCAGGGGCATGCCTCGAGCGGCGGATTCCTGAACAATCGCGTCAAATGCTTCCCGCGAGATGTTGTTGTAGGTCTTGATGAAATCGAATCCAGCCTCGTCGGTCTCAATGACTGCCGCGCGCGCTTCCGCAGGTGTGGACAGGCTTTGAAGCGTGGAGCCCCCGCCGGTCGGTGGGTCGCCATCGAGAATGCGTGCCGTCGCGATGATGTTGGGCCCGAGCAGCGCGCCAGTCAGGATTGCATCTCGATCATTACGGATCTGGATCGCGCGGTTCCAGGATGCGCCCAGAGTCATGACCGTCGTCACGCCATGGGCGAGGTAGTTGATGTACTCGTTCTGGTCGCGCAGGTGGACATGCATGTCCGCGAGGCCCGGCATCAGGTATCGACCTTCACCAGAGATCACGACGCCTTCGGATGGAATGGAGATCTCGCCGGTCGGCCCGATTGCTACCACGACACCGTCGCGGATTATGACCGTCTGCCCCTCGAGCAAGTCGTCGTCTGTCATCGTGACGACGTTTACGTCTGTGAAGATTGTGGTCTGGGCCATTGCCGGTTCAGCCATGCCGCCAGCCAGGAATGCTGCAGCACACATGGCGCAGAAACTCCGCGTGATACCCCTCGATTTTGATATCATACCCTGATTCACCCGTCGTAAATCCCCGTGACCCGCCAACCTGTCGCTTGTTTGGATGGCACAATCGAGAGAAAAGTTGATAGGTCCGCGCCGAAGAGCTACGGCGGTAGGAAACGCGCGGTCGGTTAGGAGTGCTGGCGTACAAAATCCTGTCCGCCCTGACTCAGGTCAGGCCGATTGCAAACTCCTGCAGGCGACGACGCGGTTCGGCTCTGGTTGCTTACTGCCGTTTGAGCGGACTTATAAAGTCCACGAACGCCTTAGTAAGTTGTTGGAGCTCCGGATCGATCAAACATCGACGGTCGAATCGTCTCTGGCGGCGCGGGGGCTGGCGTGGCTTCCGAAGCCGCCGAATCGCGAACGCGATTCTTCAGTCCCTTTCCCGCACGGAACGAAACGCTGTTGCGCGCCGCAATGTGGATCGACTCTCCGGTTTGCGGATTACGACCCATCCGTGCCTTCGTCCAACGGGTCTTGAAGGTGCCGAAGCCAGTGATCGTAAGATCGCGACCAGCATCGAGCTCAATGGCAATGATGCCCTGGCCCGG
>JBDHMQ010000333.1:0-3255 GCA_039656095.1 Gemmatimonadota bacterium
TCGTGACGGCGAAATTTCGGACATGCAGAAGAAGGCGGCCGAAGCCACGACATTTTCAGACGTCATTCCTCCCATCAATACCCTGATCCTCGATCAGGCGGACCGGATCTGGGTCGGCGTGTCCGAGACTGTTCCCGGCGAGAATGAGCGTCTCGATATTTATTCACGCGACGGCCAGTTGCTCGGCGAGCTGCACGACGTGGAGCTGCCGCAATTGTTCTTCGGAGACGGATACGCGGCACTGATCACGAAGGACGAACTGGACGTTCAGCAGATCGTCATTTTGAAGCTCGTCGAAACGACCTGATCGCAGAGTAGTCAGAGAAAAGTTGCGGAGCCGCCGCCACGGCGGCTATCCTTCGGGTTCCCGAACATAACCCGAAAGATGGAATTCGTGGCGGCGCGCACTTCTCCCGTACCAGACTGGGTCCCAGGCGACCTTCCTCAATCCCCGGGCGTCTATCAGTTCAGAGACGCCATGGGAACCCCCATATACATCGGCAAGAGCGTGAATCTGCGCCGCCGCGTGCGCGGATATTTTTACGGCGGGGGGCCGAAAGTTTCGCGACTCCAGGACATGTTGCGGCTGGCCCGCGGGGTTACGGCAGATCGGGCGGGGTCCGATCTCGAAGCGTGCCTCGAAGAAGCCGACGGCATCGCCACACACCGGCCGGCATTCAACCGGGTCGGCAAGAACCGATCACGGGGCTGGTACGTCGAGATCGACTGGTCGGCTCCCTTCCCTCGCTTCCGGATCGTCCGCCGCACTCGCCGGGCGCGTGCCCAGTACATCGGCCCGTTTCGCGGTCGCCGGATTCCCGAGGACGCCGTAAAGCTCGTTGAGAAGATCTATCGTTTGCGGTCCTGCGCGGGTTCGATCCGGCCCGACCCCGACGGTTCTCCCTGCCTGCAACACGGAATCGATCAATGCTGCGCCCCGTGCGTTGGGCTCGTTGGACTCGACAGCTACCGGAAGAAGGTGCGACGCGCCGTCCAGGCGCTGTTGAACCCGGAGGTGGCGGCGGAAGACGCCCGTCGGATCCGGCTCCTGCTCAACCGGTCCAATGGCGGGTCTGGATGGGACGCGGTGGGACTGCGGCGCCGGCTTCAGTGGTTTGATGAGCTCGATTCGTATCGTCACGGGCTCCGGCGGCCCGTCGTAGATCGCTCCCGGTTAATCGTTCTGCCCGCGGCGGAACCGGGGCATGATGTACTCGTTCCCGTGGCACGCGGCCGCGTGCTGCCACGGTCCACCGTTGATCGTCAGCAACCGGACTGGTGCGATCGTTTGGAGGATGTCTGCTATCGGATCCGTCTGGAAGAGTTACGGGCAGAGTCTGCGTTTCCTGTGTCGGAACTCACGCTGACCTTGATAGTCTCGGCGTGGTTACGATACGGCGCGGAACACAGCCGTGTATTTGATCTGGAGCAGTGTCCACAAGACGAAGCGCTCGCTCGGCCGCGCGCTCCGGGTGCTCCGGGAGTGCGTCCAGTTCGCCGGGCAGCAGCGCCGTCACGAGACCGGGATTTGTCTCCCAGGTATCGAATTCCTCGGCATACTTCAGGTTCCATCGGCGACCGATGGTTCGCAGGCGCTCCTCCAGCCAGTCCGGATGCGGGAATTCGAGCAGATCGAAATACAGGCGTCCCAGCTCGAACAGCTTGTCCATGTAGGGTTTCGCATCGATCGCGACCACAGGGAGCTGGGAGTGAATGCCCCGATAGGTGAACACGGGAGCAGGTTGCCGGTGGGGTTTGGCGGGGGCGATACATTTCTGAATTCGCGCCAGAGTAATCGCGTCGCGCACGATCTTGCCTGTCGCCTGGTGGTCGGGGTGCCGAAGACCGCGTCTCCAGGCATCCCCGAACGTCAGGACACCGGTCGGGCGAACCTCCGCGATCAGTCCTGCCACACGAAGTGCGGCGGCACGGGATGCCTCTACGGCCGTATCGGGAAAGTCGAGAAACCGGGTCTCGATGCCCAACAGTTCGCCCGCCAGTCGGCCCGTTTCGGTACGCCGTTTGATGACTTCGTCGTGGCTCACAGGGCCGAACGCTTCGGTCATCTCCCCACGCGTCATCCAGCAAAGCACAACGCGGTCCCCACGAGCCCGCTGAGCGAGCATCGCGGCGACCGCGCCTACTTCATCATCGGGGTGGGCAAGCACAACCAGAAGCGTCTGTTGTTGCCCGCCTCTGTGTGCCTTCAATCAACCCCCGATATTGTAGTCTTCCGCTACTAGTTTCCGCCAAACGACACGCGGGCTCCCACTGTCAGCGGCAATACCCACATGCTGTCGATCGGATCCGAACCCAGCAATCCAGAAAGCGGCAGCATGTCGGCCGAGTCGACAAAAATCAGGTAGGGCTGTGCCTTGAAGAAGATGTTCAGCTTCGTGCTGCCGGTGCGGATGACCTGGTATCCGACCTGGCCCCCGAACGTCAGCGTGAAGTAGCTCGCATCAATCCCGTTGGCAGGGTTGATCGGGCTGAACGTCTCGTCCACGTCCATGCTCGTTACCCCAGCTCCAACGTTCATCGTGAACGTCATCGGCTCGTCCTGGTACAGCGGTGAACTGAAATTCAACTCCACACCACCACCGAAGAAGGTCAGGTCAACCGGGGGCGACAGAAGCAGACCGGAATCTGCCAGGCCGTTATCCAGCTTTTGGACCAGAAAGTCACCACGGATGGAAACATGTGGGCTGAAGTGCCAGACCAGTCCGGCGCCGTATGCTCCTCCATTGGATGTCAGATCACCCAGCACACCAAGCGGGGTTGAAAGACCTCCATGGACGTCAACGGAGAAGTCCGAAGACTGCGCAGTGGCAGCAGCGGGCAGGCCGAAAACCAGCAAACCGGCGAGAAGTACTCGGGTTTTCCTCGCGAAATGCAACGGTGCCTCCTTGGCAGCGCGGATACTGATCCCACCCCCGTCCCGCGCACGCGGGGGCGAATTACCGGCCCGAAACGCGGGGGCGAATTACCGGCCCGAACGGACTCCGACGGTTGTGTCGGGCCCGAAAAACGTGGCCAGATTCTGAGTCTCAGCACGCGATTCGTGCAGGATCTGCGCCACTACGAACGAGATGGCAGCCGTGCTACTGTGGACCACCCGTTCCGGTCACACGCTTCACCAGCGTGCCTGACTCCAGACGTTGTCCGGCCGGCCATCCATTGAGCAGTAACAACTCGTTGAATTCGCCCGTAGACGGAAACCGCTCGTTGAACGTCTCTACGCTCATCGCCTCCTGA
>JBDHMQ010000334.1:0-2371 GCA_039656095.1 Gemmatimonadota bacterium
CCGCGCAGCTTGAGTACTTGCAAGAAGCAACCAACCGGCAGTCACTTGAACGGGCACTAGGCAGGGGATTTGCTGAGCTGTTGCCAAGGGGAGTCGTTTCAGTTCAGAGCACCGCCGTTTTCGATCAGGACCGGGTGGTAATACGCGAAGCTGGCGGTGATCGTGTTGCCCGCCGGGATTCGTTGACGACGATCGGTGAGTTTGCCGAAGAAGCATTTGCCTATGCGCCTGGCTCCGTGCAGGGATTCCGTTCCTTTCAGAGTATTCTTTTGGGACTCACGGTTCCCAGTCTGAGACCGGACCCCGTTGCATGGCACACAGAACGGGAAGCGGCGCGCACCGCCGTTGATTCGACCATCGGAATCATCCTAGAAGGCGAGCGCATTGTTACGGCGCATGAACGGGTAAACCAGTCCGACCTGGTTCGCCTGAGAGCCTACAATGAAGAACTGTCACGACAGCGCGGCAGTCTTGTAACGCGCGGTGGTCAGCTCGCCGGTAGTGCCCTGTTTACGGCTTTGCTCCTGGCTTTCGTGGGTGTCGTGCTGCTGCAGTTCCGACCTCATATTTACAGGGAATTCCGCCACTTCCTGATCGTCATCGGGTTGACGTCCGTGATCATCGCCGGGGCAGCGGTTGCGGAGCAGCTTGCCCTGCCGATTCTACTGGTTCCGGTGATCCTGGTCGCCCTCGCCCTTGGGGCCGTCTACGATGGCATGGTTGCACTGGTCGTCGTGCTCATTTCCACCCTACTGCTTACTGGTCTTGCGTCGCTTGTTCCGTTATACGATCCGCTGGTGATCACGGCTGGTGGCTCGGTGGCTGCGCTCGGAGTCCGTGGCGTGAGGCACCGGCGCCAGAGCTGGATCCTGGTAGCGGGAATCGTCGCGGCCAATGTTGTGGCCGGCCTGTCAGTCGCGTTGCTGGCGGGAGTGCCGGGTCGCGTGTTACTCGAGACGCTGCTCTGGGGAGGCCTCAGTGCGGCATTGTTCACAGTCCTCGCTCTTAGCGGTCTCGTCCCACTGCTTGAGAAGATTACGGGGATCAGCACATCTCAGACATTGCTTGAGCTGTGTGATCTCAATGCGCGCTTATTACGTGACTTGTCACTCAAGGCACCAGGTACGTACGCCCATTCCATCAACATTGCGAACCTCGCTGAAGCGGCCTGTGAAGCCATTGGGGCCGACTCTCTGCTTGTGCGAGCCGGTTCCTACTATCATGACATCGGAAAGATGGTCAACCCGCAGTACTTCATCGAGAACCAACCGAAGGGTCGGAACCCGCACGATCGACTTCCTCCGGTTCGAAGTGCTGCAATTATCAGGGACCACATCAGAGATGGGATCCGCCTGGCGAATGAGAATCGTCTACCACCAGTAATACACAACTTCATCCGCGAACATCATGGTACGTCTCTCATTTCATTCTTCTACGACAGGGCGCTCGAGGCTGGAGATGAAACTGGTGTGAACCCGGCAGACTTCGCGTATCTCGGGCCCAAGCCACAAACGCGTGAAACGGCGGTCCTGATGCTGGCAGATGGAGTCGAGTCTGCTGTGCGCGTATTGCGCGATCCCACCCCGGAGCGCATCCGTTCGACAATCGATGCCATCACCAGCGCTCGCCTTTCTGAGGGTCAACTCGATCAGTGTCCGCTCACATTGCGGGAGATGGATCTTCCCACGGGCGTCCAGGCGGGGGGAGCCAGATCCGGGACATTGGAGGACAAGGAGACAGCGGACGAGTTGCCGCAGAGCGGAGCTCCGGAGTCCGCAGAACCTTCCGATCAACTAGAGGTCGCACTCGATGCGAGCGCGGCCGACGACGACAGCTCGGATTCTGCACCTGATGCGTGAAGAGATGGCTGCGACCATCCTTCTCAGCAACCTGTCCGAGCATAATCTTGCCGAGTATTCCGACACGTTGATTCTTGCGGCGCAAACAGCATTATCCAATCAACCTGCCGTGGCCGTCGAACTCTCCGTGACATTTGTTTCCGATGAAGCGATTGCCGAGCTCAATACTCGATACCTTGGACGATCCGGTCCGACGGATGTCCTAGCATTCTGTCTCGGAGACGATCCGCTCATAGGTGACATCTACATTTCCGTCGAAACAGCACGTCGTAATGCGGTTGAGTTCGATGTCGCCCTGGTCGAAGAGTTGTTGCGCCTTGTGGTCCATGGAACGCTGCATGTTATGGGTCACGATCACCCGGAAGACGATGCTCGGGATCAGTCAGCTATGTTCAAGCTGCAAGAGTCGCTGGTCGATCGGTTGCTCAGTGACCTGCATGAGCGCTAGCCTGTGGACTCTCGATGCCCATGGAATTCCGGTGCTACTTGATCAGGCGCCTCCCAAACCGGAC
>JBDHMQ010000335.1:0-2536 GCA_039656095.1 Gemmatimonadota bacterium
GTCGTGCGCGACATCGAGTACATCTCCTGCTTAGATCCTATGTCCGGCGAACGTCCCCAAATTCTCTCGAAAACGACGCCACTTCCGTAGGCCGGCCTTTCGGTCGGCGATCCTTGCCTGTCCGGTGTCCTCCTGGACTCGACAAGAAAAATACCCCCGCTCTAACTACGGCGGAGGTTTCAATCCTCGTCACCCGTATCATCGGCAAATCACGGGCGAAAAGATAACTCAGGAAGTAACCGTGTCAACTGACGCGCAAAGCCAAGATTGGTCCGAAAACGAAACCGGGCCACGGAGAAAACTCCGCGACCCGACTTCCAGCTCCCAGACCAGGAGGGCCGAACCGTTCAGGCCTCACGAGCCAGCACTATTGGGCTGACACCCGAACTGTCTGACAATAGAACGGCTCAGTTGCTCAGAATGTGACACCAGGGTTGAAATCCTGCTGGTGGCTTGTCGCCGATCACAATAGCCGCCACCTTGGATAAACGATCCAAGACTTCAGCGCCAAGGATTCAGACGAATGAGCGTACAAGAGTCTCTAGCTCTCGGCAGTGCCCTGTTCCTGGGTGCATTCGTACTCGCAATCTTCGCGTTGAATCGTATCGGACGTGACCTCGTTCGTGTCCTGGAGGAGCAGCAACCGGATCTTTACAACGAATTCGGACGGCCCGTTCCTACACTGCTCCCATCCGCCAGTCGGACAACCTTTGATGAATTCATTATGAAGCGGAAGTACGAGCTCATTCTCGATGTCGAACTGGCTGGAAAGTTCGCGCGGATGCGCAAGCTTGAGTTCATCCTGCTGGCCCTCGCAATCGTAGCCCTCATTTCGTTGGCCACTGCGCTAATCGGTCTGTAGGCACAGACCTCTATGCCGGAGGGGGGACTCGAACCCCCAAGGGATTGCTCCCACCGGATTTTGAGTCCGGCGCGTCTGCCAGTTCCGCCACTCCGGCCGAGAGCCCCAAGCTACGGAATCCCCTGCCCTTCGCAACGCCCGCATCATCCGGCCGAACGAACGATCCGGTACCGCCGTGCGTGCGAAACGTCCAGCTCGTCGAGCCAGATACCGATCACGTAATCCTGTGTGACTCGCGTCGGCCGAAATCCTTCGGGAATCGGCAGTCGGCCCAGATAGCCTCCGTCGGTCTCGAACAGGTCCCAGGCGTTAGCGCGCTCATGGTCCCAGGGCTGCGTGGGATCTCTAACTCCAACCCATAGTTGGCCGGATGGGTCGGAAATCCACAGCCCGAACGTCGCCGGGAGCGTGGCCGGGAATTCGGCCTTGGCGAGCATCATGCGCTCGAAGTCCGAATCCAGGTCTTCGGAAAGGATTTGTAGGACGTCGCGCTTGATCGACTCGCTCAACGGCACCACCGCGGCAACTCGTCGGAGTACCGTTGTCAGTTTGCCCGACCGATCAAGACGTCGCAGCTCGTACGATGATCCATCCGTGAACCACACACCGCCGTCGGCCACAGGTGCCCAATTCCGATTCGGTTGGAGGAGACGCATCGTACCACCTGGGCCGCCTTTCATCAGCGACGAATTCCATCGCGTCAGCCGCGTCGCTCTCTGGCCCTCACTTCTTAGCCGAAACAGAGCGTCGCTCCGGATGATGCTCTCGCCATCTGCATCGATGACTACGGTCTGTACAAACACGGATCCATCGGGACCAACCCGCCATTTCCCGAACGACGGTCCTGGTGGTGGTCGCGATTCGAGCTCGGAAGCGGAACGTCTACGAAATACAGAATCGGGAAGTATGTCCGTCGACTGATAACTCCCTTCGAACCCGAACCGATGCAAGGCGATCGGCCCCGAGCCAGCGACGACGATATCGCCGCCAGCAAGTTCAAATACGTAATCCACGAACGTGAATTCTCCCGGGCCCTGTCCGTGGCCACCGAAGGCCAGCACTGCTATGCCATCCTCATCAAACCCGCGAACACGGCGCGCCTGTCCGTCCAGTACCCAAAGCCCGCCGGCCCGTCGAACTGCAACGTCGCGAATACGGGCGAAGCTATTGGGCCCGTCGAAATCGCCCACCTCAAGGTCGAGTTCGAGGTGCCATGCAGATTCGGTTGGCCATCCATCCCCTGCTGAGGTCAGGATGCGAACGCCTGCCGAGTCTTCCTCCGTGACGAGCAAAGATTGCGACGACCGGCCGCACGAGATTGTCAGCAGGCACAACAAGAGAGTACCCGGCCACAATAGGACCGGGCTACGACGGGAACCGTAATACATCACGCCCTCCGGTGAAGCTCTCGTCCAGCAGGCCGGCGATCAGGCTTTGCGCGCCACCAGATAGCGGTAGGCCACGGGAACCGCAACGAGCACGAACAACGTGCTCGACAGGAGTCCGCCGATCGTAGCCAGGGCGAGAGAATTCCAGATATTCTCATCCGTGTTCTGTGCAAACAGGACGAGCGGTAACAACCCAAAGACCGTAGTAAGTGTGGTCATCAGGATGGGGCGCACCCGCTCCAGCGTTCCTTGAAGGATTGCCTCGCGGGTCGGAAGCCGCTGACGC
>JBDHMQ010000336.1:0-3207 GCA_039656095.1 Gemmatimonadota bacterium
ACTCGCTCACAAGCGTCAGGGTACGCACAGCACCAAGACTCGGCAGACGATTCGCGGTGGTGGAGCCAAGCCGTGGCGCCAGAAGGGCACGGGCCGAGCGAGAGCCGGCTCGAACCGTTCTCCGCTTTGGCGCGGGGGAGCCGTGACATTCGGGCCACAGCCACGGGACTATGCACCGCAGATTCCGCGTAAGCTCAAGCGACTCGCGATCAGCTCGGCGTTGAACGCGCGTGCGGCGGATGGAGCTGTTATCGCGGTTGAGTCTATGGCGATGGATGCGCCGCGCACGAAAGCAATCGTTGAGTTCGTCAAAGCAGTGAAGGCCGACGGAAACGTCATCGTGCTTACAGATGGCCTCAAGCGCGATGTGTACATGTCGGCGCGAAACGTACCGGGTGTCCTCGTTCGACCGTGGGGGGAAGCGTCCGCCTACGACATCCTGTGGGCTGATCTCGTTGTTGTCGAGGAAACTGCTCTCACGAACGGTGACTCCTCTGCTGAGGAGCAGGCATGAGCCGGCTGCCGAGAGAGGTTCTGATTCGTCCGCTGATTACTGAGGAGAGTTCGATCCTCCAGGCGGAGCAGAACAAGTACACATTCGCCGTACACGTGGGACGCCGGCCGGACTGGAAGAAGGCGATCGTCAAGCTCGCTGAGGGCGAGACGATCGACATGTTCAAGGGAGTCTGACCACATGGCGCTCAAGAAATTTCGACCGGTCACGCCTGCGAATCGATTCCGATCCGTTTCTGGATTCGACGAGATCACGCGATCGACGCCAGAGAAGTCGCTCACGGAGGGATTGAGCAAGAAGGCAGGCCGCAACCACCATGGCCGTATCACGATGCGGCGGCGTGGGGGCGGACATAAGCGTCGTTATCGCAAGATTGACTTCCGGCGCAACAAGACAGGCATTCCTGGTACCGTGCGGGAGATCGAGTACGATCCCAATCGCTCCGCCCGAATCGCGCTGATTTTTTATGCGGACGGCGAGAAGCGTTACATCCTGCACGCTCGGGGAATGGAAGTTGGAGATGTGATCGTATCTGGACCGGGATCTGAGCCGAATCAGGGGAACAACCTCCCACTGGCCGAGATTCCGTTAGGAACCACGGTCCATTGTGTCGAGCTTGTACCTGGCAAGGGAGCCCAGATGGCTCGCTCTGCTGGTGCTGCCGTACAAGTGATCGCCAAAGAAGGCGACTACGTCACGTTGCGGCTTCCAAGCACGGAAGTGCGTATGGTTCGCGCCCAATGTTGTGCGACGATCGGCCAGGTCGGTAACGTTGATCATGAGTTGATCCGATCGGGCAAGGCGGGTCGCTCCCGCTGGCTAGGTAAGCGACCGAAGGTTCGCGGCGTGGCTATGAATCCCGTTGACCACCCATTAGGCGGTGGCGAAGGGAAGACTTCCGGAGGCCGTCCGCCGGTTTCTCCATGGGGCGGCGCCGAAGGCAGAAAGACGGGGAAAAAGAAGAAGACGAGCAATCGTCTCATCGTGCGCGGCCGGCGTCGCGGCAAAGCCACGACGTAGCGGAAACGGAGATCACGAAGCATGGCACGTAGCATTAAGAAGGGTCCGTACATCGATGAGCGGCTCTTGGGTCGGATCGAGCGGATGAACAAGTCGGGTGACAAGCGGGTCCTCAAGACCTGGTCTCGTGCCTCGACGATCAGTCCGGAATTTGTCGGTCACACCGTGGCCGTTCATAACGAATATGGTTGGTCACAAGCTCGGAGAGTTCTCCCCCACGCGGATGTTCCGCGGTCATGGCGGGAAGCTTGCCGACAAGCGGGGCCGGCTTTAGGCCGTCGACGGTAACGAGGAGATCAGGGGAATGCACGGGCGAGCGATCGCGAAGAATATTCGTATGTCAGCCAGGAAGATGCGGCTGGTGATCGGCGAGATCCGGAATCGGGACGTCAATGAGGCGTATTCGATTCTACAGTTCTCGAAGAAAGCCGCAGCGGAGCCGATAGATAAGGCATTGCGCTCAGCCGTGGCCAATGCGGTCGATAAGGCAAACCTGAGCGGCGAGACACTGGACGTTGATTCATTATTCGTCCGCGAGGCCTACGTGAACGAGGGAGCGACGCTTCGCCGGTTTCGTGCTGCTGCCATGGGGCGTGCGGCACCAATCAGGAAGCGCACCAGTCACGTAACAGTCGTTGTGGATACAAAGGAGTAGTCGTGGGTCAAAAGACACATCCGTATGGCTTCCGTGTCGGGGTAGTCAAACCCTGGAAGTCGCGTTGGTACGCCACAGGAAAAGACTTCCCGGCGCTGCTGGCCGAAGACGAGAAGCTGCGGAAATATCTGAATGCACGGCTCGGTCACGCTGCACTTGCCGACATCGAAATCGAGCGGAAGCCGACCAAGATTGTCGTGACGATTCACACCGGCCGACCGGGTGTGGTCATCGGTAAGCGTGGCGCAGAAGTAGACAAGCTGAGGGATGAGTTGAGTTTGCTCACGGATTCCGAGGTTTCTGTGAATGTGGAGGAAATCAAACGGCCGGAGACAAACGCTATGCTTGTGGCGGAGAGTATCTGTCACCAGCTGCAGCAGCGGATTGGCTTCCGACGTGCGATGAAACGAGCCCTGCAGTCGGCAATCAGGGCAGGTGCCGAGGGAATCAAGATTCAGTGTGCTGGCCGACTTGGCGGGGCGGAAATCGCTCGTACAGAAGGCTACCATGAAGGACGCGTCCCCCTGCATACGATACGGGCAGACATCGACTATGCGTCCCGGATGGCAAAAACAACGTATGGAACGATCGGCGTGAAGGTCTGGATTTTCCGTGGCGAGGTGGTTGAAGAGCGACGCGGCCAGACATACACGGCCGGCGGGAGCGCGTAAGGCATCATGCTTCAGCCCAAGCGGGTCAAGTATCGCAAACAGCAGAAGGGACGCCTTCGCGGATACGCGCATCGTGGAAACACGATTGCGTTCGGCGATTATGGCCTCCAGACGGTTGAAATCGGTTGGATTTCGAGCCGACAGATCGAATCTGCCCGTGTGGCGATGACACGTCATATCAAACGTGGCGGAAAAGTCTGGATCCGAATTTTTCCGGACAAGCCGATTACTTCGAAGCCGGCCGAAACCAGGATGGGCAAAGGAAAAGGCAACCCGGAAAGTTGGGTCGCGCCTGTAAAGCCTGGTCGAGTGATGTTTGAGTTAGAGGGAGTACCGGAGTCCGTGGC
>JBDHMQ010000337.1:0-2181 GCA_039656095.1 Gemmatimonadota bacterium
GATGGCTGCGGCATAGCCCGCCGCTTCCCACTCCGCCGCCAACTCCGAAGCGTCGCTCGCCGGGAGCGCCGCAAGCAGACCGCCGGATGTCTGCGCGTCACACAGCAAGTCCCGCATCACAGAGCTTACATCGTCGTGCCAGTCAACCACGAGTCCGACGGCGTCGCGATTGCGCTGTGTGCCACCCGGTACGAAGCCGGCTTCCGCAAGGGACTCGGCGTCCGGAAGCAGTCGGGGAGCGCCGGCGAACACACGTGCCGAGACATCCGACGCGTCGCACATTTCCCTCAAGTGTCCCATTAGACCGAAGCCAGTAACATCAGTTAACGCATGCAGTTCATGTCCGACGGCAAGGCTTGCTGCCTCGGCGTTCAACTGGCGCATGGAGCGAACGGCGGCTCGGATAACCGGATGATCCGCGGCGTCGCGCTTTATGGCCGTTGCGATGACTCCCGTCCCGAGTGCTTTGCCCAGAACCAGGGCGTCGCCGGGCCTGGCCCCCGACTTCTTCATCAGCCTGTCTGGATGAACGAACCCGAGAGCGACAAGACCAAACTTCGGCTCCGCGTCGTCGATCGTGTGGCCCCCAGCGATGAAGATTCCCGCTTCCGTGCACACATCGGCGGCGCCGCGGAGAATGCCCGCTGTCAACTCGTGCGGGAAACCCGTTGCCGGCACAGCCAGAACGCTCAGTGCCAGGGCAGGCCGCGCACCCATCGCATAGATGTCACTCAGTGAATTCGCCGCTGCGATCGCGCCGAAGTCCTCCGGATCGTCCACGACAGGCGTAAAGAAGACCACCGTCGCGACCAAGGCTCTGTCTGATTCCAGGGCGTAGACGGCCGCATCGTCCGGCGATTCGAGCCCGATCAACAGGTTCTCATCAGTGCCGGTCGGCAGCACGCTCAGCACAGCTCGCAGGTCCTCCGGACCCAGCTTGCAGGCTCAGCCAGCCCCGTGGGAATACTGTGTCAGTCGGACGCGTTCCGACGCGGGTGTGTTCATGCCACCAAGCTAGGCGCTGGCCACGATCGGCGGCAACGGCGTGTCGCAGTCACCAATTCCGCTCGGCCACTGGATCGCGCGATCGATTGCGCTCCAGTCTCTCCTCCTGAACCCGTCGCTCCTCGGCTGCTACCGCATCGAGAAGGCGGTCTGCCTCGGCTCGACTCATCGGCTGATCGTCACCGCCCGCGCCTCCACCATCGCCTCCACCACCACCGCCGCCGCCTGCACCTCCGAGTTGCTCGAGCCACCGATCCACGACCTCGAGGTTCCAGCGGGCGTCTTCCGCGTCGGGATTCTCCCGCAGAACACGTCGAAACGCCTCCTGCGCCTGGACCAGACTTCCGCGCCGGGTATCAGCCGTGCTCTGGCTGGCGCCGCCATCATCCGGTTGACCCCCGAGACCGTAAGCGACTCCGAGGTTGTACGCGGAAGGCTCATCGACACGCTGATCAGCGGCCGCCGCCGCTCGCTGAAGGGGTTCGACCGCCCCTTCCCAATCACCCGTGAGCAACAGGGCCGCGCCGAGGTCATACCAATTCCTGGGCTGAGCCTCGCTCTGAGCCCGTCGACGCAATTCTTCAAGGAAGTCGGGAGTGATCTGCCTGATCATCCTGAAGGCGTAAGCGTCAAGAAGCAGCAGAAGGAACGCGGCGAGCAACAGACCGTTGACCGTACCGGCAGTTGCTGGGGCCAGGGATCCTGCAGCTGGAAGACGCTCCAGCAGAGCGTCGGCCGCCGGAGCGCCGGCAGCGAACAGCCCACCCGTCTCGACCGCGATTTTCCGCATTCCCTGCTCGTCCAGTGCCGAGACGACGACGCGTCCCGATCCGTCACGGAGCCAGCGACGGCCGTCACCCGGACCCACCTGATCGGGGACCCCGGTGCCAATCGCCCGTTGCCCCCGGCCTTCCGGCAGGGGCATCGGAATCCGTGCCCCGGCCGTCGTACCCAGGCCGATGGCATGGACGTGGATTCCCGCCCGACGCGCCCGCTGGATAACAGAATCGAGCCGGTCCTCATCCACCGTATTCTCGCCATCACTCAGGAGAACGATTGACCGCACGGCTTCCGGACGCCCGCCGGCGATCACCACCAGCGCCTGTTCGAGCCCGTCTACGAGAGATGTACCACCGCGACCGACGTGGGTCGGGTGAACGGCTGCGGCGAACATCA
>JBDHMQ010000338.1:0-2803 GCA_039656095.1 Gemmatimonadota bacterium
ACCGTGCGCTGGGATTCCGGTAGCGTTCCGGAGTGAGGGCGCACGTATACATATGGGAATGTCTGACGCAATGTGTGTGCGAAGGCACGAGCGAATTCTCCGTTCGCTCGATCGGCCAGATTTGCAAGGTAGAGTCCGTCGTCCGCGAGCCAATCCCTGATCCGCTCGTTGAATTCCCGAGTCGTCAGATGATACGGCACCGCCAGATCGTTGAAGGCATCTCCGATGATCAGGTCATACCGCCTGGTCACCGGGCGACCAAAAAAGACGCGGGCGTCCTCGTTGTAGGATTGGATGCGACTGTCATCTCGCAAACCGAGTAGCTCGTGAGCTGTCTTTGTTACACCTGGATCAATCTCAATCACATCGATCTCGCTGCCTGTGTAAGAGGCCTCCAGGTAGCGTGGAAAGGTGTATCCTCCGCCCCCGATATGGAGGGATCGGAATTGATCGTTCGTCTCGACCAACTGGGCCGTTACTTCCGCAAGAAAGTTTTCGTAACCATAGATCAGGCGAGTTGGCTGATCCGGGAAGGTGTAACTGTGGACGAGGCGGTCCAGCTGGAGCACGCGTACCAGATCTCCACGATTCACCAGATCGCGAACCTGGATGCAGTAGTAGCTGGTCTCCCGATGGCACGGTCCCGTCAGCCATCCATACTCGCTCGCGGCCGAGGAAGCAGACACTGCGAGCACGGCTACTCCGACAAGTACGAGTCGACGATCGCGCACGAGAAGTACCGTTCCCACTAGCGCCAGCAGCGTCCCGACACCCCACACGATCACGTGCGTACCGAATGCTGGAATCAGTACAAATCCAGTCGCGAACGTACCCAGGATGCTTCCCCCGGCACCGGCTGCGAAGATTCTCCCCACGGTTGTTCCGGTGCTGGCCAGGTCACTCACGGCCAGCTTGGTGACGATCGGTGCCACCGTACCAATCAGGACAGCGGGCAGGAAGAACAGCAAACTCACGAGTACGACGATCTCAACGACGAACGGCCATCCCGCAGGAGTCAGATTGCTCGCTGGCTCGATGGCGAGTGCGCCAAAAGTCGCCAAACCTCCCGCAACGAGGATAGTCCCAAGGAGCCGTGGAGAAGCACTCCGATCGGCAAGCCTTCCACCGGCATAATTCCCCAGGCTGATCCCTGCGAGGACGACACCGATGACGCTCGTCCATGTGTAGAGCGAAACGCCCACATACGGCGCCACGATACGACTGGCTACGAGTTCAAGAACCATCAGGCAGCCGCTCGTAAAGAAGACTCTAGTAAGCGGAATCCAGGTCCGCCCCCCGCCATGTGGCGGTTCGCTGGCCTGTTTTGCGCTTCTCAAGCTGGAACCGGGGAAGAAACCCGTCGCTCACACCCTCTGGAGAGGCCGACCATGAAGTCCTCAGCTCATCAACTTCTGTCGCGTATCGTGATGCTCCTGGCCATGGCTGGCTTAACTGGAAACTTCGTGGATCTCCAGGCCCAGGACGTACCGTCGAAACTGGCGGGAACGGATCGCATACCACCGGGCTTGCTGGGGCACTCGGATGACGCCCGACAACCGCCGCGTGGCCAGACCAATCAGGCCGACCTGGTGCAGATACTCAGTCAGCGTGGGGTATCTGTTGACGCCCAGGCATTGGCTGCGAATCGCGGACAACGAAGGTTGTCCGGTGCCCGGCGAGTGCCCAGTGAGATGGAGATTCCGAGGGAAGACAGAACCAACAGAAACCAACCTACCCGTCCTTCGCGAAGTGCCCTGCTCCAACGACTGCGTCAATTACCGGGTGGCGCAGCAAGACTGGACGCGGCCCGCCGTCGTGGCGCGCCGATTGGAACGTCCACCGGACAGGCCCCGCTAAGACTGGACAGTGGAGATTCCTACGGCCTTGCCTACGATGACCTGGCGGCTTCCGAAGGCCTGACATCCGCGCCATTAGCGGGTGAAAATCTAGCCTCTCAGACGAGCGCTGATGGGGACTGGTCAACATTCTTGTACCCGCCAAGCAGATGGTCTGACGATAGTGGAAACAGGGTCTCCATGACTGGAGCTTCGGTTTACTCCACCGGCTCCAATTCACTAGTCATTCGCGTGTACAAAGATGGTTGCGCGTCGATGATCCTGCAGGTGCCGGCCGATGGTTGGTATATCGTCTTCTACACTATGCAGATTCAATCAGGTGCGAAGCTGGACGTAACTACTGGGTTCATGACCACCTCGAAATTGAATGAATTCACAGGCGATGGGGCCTGGCACGCCTACCCAACACTCGTGGAGATGCAGGCTGGTTTCCATCTTGTCAGGGCCTGTAGTCGCACAGCGGGCAAATCGGCCAGGTTTCTCTGGTCGGGTGCCTATGATCTTCCTTGATGCTCGAAAGCCAGCATACGAAATCCAGTGAGGCGCCTCAAACACGATCACCGGCGGGCACTGGAAGTTGAAGGCGCAAGGAAAGAATCGTAGAAACGGCTGCTTCGGGGGGGGGGGATTCAGGCACAGGTAGCGACGACCTGATTTACACGATCACAGTCACAAGACAGCCCTAGTCTGCCGCCTTCACCCGGTGACACGCCACCAGGTGCCCTGGCTGTTTCGCCTCCAGCCGCGGAATGACCTTGTGGCAGAGATCCTCCACGATCGGACACCGCGACGCGAACGGGCATCCCACCAACTCTTCGGTCGCCCTCGGGGGCTCTCCCTTCAGCCGGATCCGCGTCCGCTTTTGCGCCGGATCCATCGTTGGTACCGCCGACAGGAGTGCCTGCGTGTATGGGTGCAACGGCTCCCCAATCAGAGTGTCCGTGACC
>JBDHMQ010000339.1:0-2323 GCA_039656095.1 Gemmatimonadota bacterium
GCGCCAACGACGGTGAATTCCGACGAGCCATCTCCAGCGCCTGCTCCAGGCCCACCTCGCGCGCTACATCCTGACCCATCACCGGCACCGCACTACCCACCACCAGTACCAATATCATCCCGGTCCTAAGCCACATGCTCGTACCTCTTATCGGTCGAGAAAGGCCCGACTTCTGGCCTTCCGTTAATGTCGTCATGTCTTAGACCGCAGGAGCTGCAATCCATTCCGTCGGACTACGATCAGTCCGATTCGTCCGATCCGTATTCTCGCTCGAGTAGCCGTCGGTATTCCTCAACCTGGTCGGCGGTCAGGACCAACTCGATTTTCGATCGCGCTGCGTCTATCAGCTCGCCATATGCTGGCCGCACCGGCTCAAACAGCTCTGACATCCGCTGCCTGGTCTCCTCCAGCACGGGTGCAATTTCGGCGCGCTGGGAATCGGTAAGTCCCAGTTCGTCGGCAAAGCGCTCGATCGTGGAGACTCTCCTCTCGGAGACATTACTCTCGGTCGTATTTGTCGCTCCGGCACTCGCAGGCAGTGCGAGCTGACGATCTGCCGCGACGCCGGCAGCCATGCCGGCAATGAACGTGATGGCAAGGAGCAGGGAGACGCGGGCCCCGGAAGAAGTAGACATTCAGTGCTCCACGTCTGTCTCGTCAGCCAGTTCTTCAAGGCTGAGTTCCCGGGAGTCCGCTTCATTGAGTGCAGCGAACACCATGCTGGCGTCGTCCGTAATCTGATGGCTGAATCCGGCGGGTGCGGCTTGTGATCGCAGAGACTCTACAACATCGGCAGAAACTCGAAGCGAGCCGGCGGCATCATCCGACGGAACTCCCTGTCGAACGGCCAGCCCGGCAAAAATGAGGGTCAACGCCGCTGCAACGGGCGTAAGCAAGGTGGCCCAATCTGACGCAACGTCCCACCAGCTGTCGCGCTTTCCCAGAGGCCTCGCCGCATCGAGGATGGCACGACGCAGGCGTGCGGCCGTCACCTCGTCCGGACGTAAAATGTCTAGCCACCGCTGCCGATCGTGCATCAATTGTCTCCCTCAGTCAGTTCTACTATCGGTCCCAGCAAATTCCTCAACGCCCTCCGCCCGTGGTGGACGTGTGCCCGGGACGTGCCAACCGCTACTCCAAGACTCTCGGCCACTTCCCGGTGACTGAACCCCTCCAGGTCGTATAACACGACCGCGGTACGTTGTTGTTCTGGAAGCGTCTCCAGCGCCGTAAGCACCTGCTCACGCGTCAGAGTCCGATCCAGATCGTCGTCCGGTCGCCCGCCGCCAGCCGTCGCATCCGGTATGGTCTCGTGGGTCCGCAGACCCTCCCGGCGCCGCAGGTTCAAAGCGGTCGACCTCAGCACACTGTAAAACCACGGGCCGAACGGACTACCAGGTCGCAGCTGGTCGATCCTCCCCAGTGCCCGGATGAATGCCGTCTGCACGGCGTCTTCCGCGTCCTGTGGCGCTCCGACGATCGACAGCGCGACACCATAAGCCCGGTCTGCATAGCGTTTGACGAGTTCGCCGAACGCCTCCACATCGCCTTGCTGGACCAGGCTTACGAGCCCCGGCTCGTCGTGCTCTACAGGCACGACAACTCGAAGGCTCTTATTTCGTACAGCGCGGTGACCCACGCCTGTATCGTTTGTAACACGTGTCTCTTCCCCGGCGTTGCGCGGCGCAGCATCTACATCTACCGCTTCCTGGTTTCAGCGGAGCAATATAGGGGACTTCTTGCTCACGTCCGACCCCGGTCGCATCTTTCCGCTTTTCTTTCATCAATCACACCGGAGGACCGTTGAGCGACGAATTGGAACTGGCTGCCCGCACCCTGGTTGAGGAGCGTATTCGTGCGTTGCGGAATCTGGTGGGCCGCGAGTTGAGTCCCGGAGATGTTGTCTTGCGACCGACGCCGGCGGATGCTCGCACGCATCTGTTCGAGGAAGCATGTGAACTCTACTGGAATGAGATGAGTTGGGAGCAGATCACCGAGGAGGAGCTGACCGACAGCGGTGAACTCACGGAAATGGTCTTTCCGGCCCTTCTTACGCTCGTAGACGCGTTGCTCCCCCGGGGTGCCAACGGTGAGCCCGATCGCGCACGGGAACACCGAGACGTCGCTCACGATTTTCTGTGCTGGCTCGCGGCGCGCCTCGTCGAATTGCGTGCACGTCGGGAAGAAGGCCAGGAAGACAGGGCCCAGACCCGACGGGAGACGACGATTACAGACGAGCTGATCGACCTGGTGACGTTCAGGCTCTATCTGATCACTGAAGAAGAGATCACACGAATGAAGAGAGTGCAGTGAATTCCATCGT
>JBDHMQ010000340.1:0-2985 GCA_039656095.1 Gemmatimonadota bacterium
GGCGTCGCCCAGCCCGGCGAAATTCGCCGTAGCCAGATCGAGCTCATCGGCCGTCAGATGTCTGTTCATCGTGATGTTGTTGCTCATTTCGTTCTCCCTCATGCCTGCCCTACGATCTCAAATGTGGAAAAGTTTCAATTTTCAGGGTCTTCGTTGATGTCCGATAAATCCTGCCTGAGCTGGCGGCGAGCCCGGAAGATGTACGTTTTCACCGTACCGAGCGGAATGTTCATGATTTCGGCGATTTCTTCATAAGGTCTGCCCTCGACATGGCGCAGAAGAATGGCAACTTTATACTCCTCACGCAGTTTGCCGATCGCCTCCTCCAGTTGATCAGCAAGCTCGAGGGACTCAAGACGTGCATCCGGCGCCTCTTCCGTGCTCTCCAGCGTCACGGCCGTGGCCTCCTGCTGATCAGTGGTCACGGCATCCGGTGAACCATGAATAGAGATTGTCTTCAGTTCTTTCCTGCGCAGGTGATCGACCGTCAGGTTGTACGCGATCTTGAACAGCCAGGAAGAGAACTTGTAGGAGCTGTCGTAGCGATCGAGATTATTGAATGTGCGGACGAAGGTTTCCTGAGCCAGGTCTTCAGCCTTTTCTCGATCTCTGACCATTCGATAAATAATCGAGAACACCGGCCGCTCGAAGCGATTGACCAACTCCCGGGCGGCTCGTTCGTTACCACGACGACACAGGACGACCAGTTGCTTGTCACTCTTGTCAGCGTAGCTCACAACGAATCCGGCTCTGCGGCGAAGTGCCGTGAGGAGAACGATGTATGCGCATTGGATTGATAAGCGACACACACGGTACCCTGCGGCCTGCTGTATTCAACCTGTTTCGAAACGTTGACCACATCCTTCATGCTGGCGATGTCGGATCTCCGGAAATCCTCACAGATCTGCAGACGATCGCACCCGTGACGGCCGTGTGGGGCAACACGGATGGATTCGATATCCGGGCGTGTACAGCCGGCGAAGCCGAAGTGGAGCTTGCGGGGGTGCGCTTTGCGCTCGCACACGGCCATCGCGTTTTCGAATTCGATCAGCTGGCTGATGTCTTCCCCCGCGCTGATGCGATTGTTCACGGTCACTCCCATATACCGCGGGACGACCTTGCGAACGGAATCCGGATGCTGAATCCGGGAAGTGCCGGTCCCGGCGGTGTTAACTGGCCACCGTCCGTAGCGATCGCGGAGATCGAAAACAAATCGATCAGCCTGGTCCATCTGGACCTCGCAACGGGATCGCCGCTGTCCATTTGATTCCTGATCATTTCTGACAGCCGGGACAAAAATATGTACTTCGACCTGCCTGCTTGATACGGCGAATCGCCTCGCCGCAACGTGGACACAGTCGACCTTCTCTATCGTATACCCGTAGCCGATTCTGATATTTGCCGGAGCCACCATTGACTGTCCGATAGTCCCGCAGAGTCGTCCCGGCTGCGCGAAGAGATTCTGACAGCACTGCCCGGAGACCACGGTGAAGAGTGTCACACAGGCGCGGGTCGGGTTCAGTCCTGCCCGATGCAATGCTTCGCTTGCATATATATTTCCAAGGCCAACGATCCGGCGTTGATCCAGCAGCGCATTTTTTACAGGCGCCCTGCCATTTCCGAGAGCCGTGGCCAGGTCTCGTGCCTTGAAGTTGGCATCCAGTGGTTCGGGCCCCAGCTCTCGCTCTCGGTATTGCCAGGCTTCCGTGGAGAGCATGCGAAATCCTCCCAGGCGCCTAACATCGTCATACAGCACGGTATAACCATCATCCAGTTCAAACCGAGCGGCTATGTGCGTAAATCCGAGGCGCATGGCCAGTCGCCGGCCGCCGGAGTCGGATTCGGGTGCCACCGCGAAGCGACCCGTCATCCGAACCTGAATCTGAAGCACGGCGGCTCGTCGATCTCCCTGGGGCGGGAAGCGCAGCAGCAGGTTCTTGCGGAGATGTGTCGTCCTCGCAGTGACGCAGCAAACGTACGCGGAGATTCTCCACTCATGATGATATCCGGCTTCTGGATGCGAACGGACACGATCGTTGCACCTTCCAGGGCGGGAGCGAGATCCCGCCGGATGGTTTCGACCTCCGGCAGTTCCGGCATCAGCCGATCTCGGAGTGTCCGATATCGGGGCGCCAGTCAGCTCCCTCGAAACGGATGCGTGCCGCTCCGGCCCGGCTGAGCGCGGCGGCCTCTTGCATATTGGATCCGATCCCCGTTACTCCGAATATGCGTCCTCCGTCGGTTACCAGACGCCCGTTATTGAACGCTGTACCAGCGTGGTAGACATGCAAGTCGGGTCCCTCGAGATCAGCCGGAAGGTCTATCGGCAGCCCTTTCTCGACCGGACCAGGGTACGTGCCGCTTACAACGACAGTCGTGAGCGCGGCTCTGTTTGGAGGCGTGGGACGCCAACCATCCAACGCACCCCCACGACCTATAGCGAGTAGCGGCTCAAGCAGGCTGTCCTCCAGCAGAGGCAGTACCGCCTGCGTCTCCGGGTCGCCCAGTCGACAGTTGAACTCAATGACTTTCGGTCCTTCCGAGGTGAGCATCAAGCCGGCATACAAAAATCCCCGGTACGGCGATCCCTGCTCCGCCAGGCCGGCAAGCACTGGCTGGGCAACTTCACGGCGGACACGGTCAATGAGGGCATCGTCGGTGCCTAGCACGGGAGAAAACGCCCCCATGCCGCCGGTGTTCGGACCCAGGTCTCCAGGGAAGCGCCGCTTGTGGTCACGGGCTGGGGCCAGCGCCACTGCGTCCAGGCCGTCCGTGATGAAGAACACGGATAATTCTTCGCCTTCCATGAATTCCTCGATGACGACTTCTGCACCGGCGGTGCCGAGGGTCTCGTGCTCCATCATGTCACAGATCGTTGTGTTGGCTTCGGCGTGATCTGCGCACACGACGGCGCCTTTTCCACCTGCCAGACCGGAGGCTTTGACGACAATTGGTGGTTCCAGTTCGGCGGCAAAGGCCCGGGCT
>JBDHMQ010000341.1:0-2963 GCA_039656095.1 Gemmatimonadota bacterium
ATTCGCATGCGTCCACGCATCAATCACCTTGTTGTAGCGCTCACCGAACGAGATCACGCCCTTGTGGTACGCCTTCGTGAATCGGTCAACCTGAGTCTGCGCTTCGGCGAGAATTGTCGCCTTTTCGGAATGAATGACCATGTCTTCCATGCCTACAGATACGCCACCGAGCGTTGCATATCGGAAGCCAAGGTCTTTCAATTCATCCAGGAATGTGGTGGTCGAACGTAGTCCGGTTTTCCGGTATGTTTCGAAGACCAGATCGTTCAACGACCCCTTGGTCATCGTATCGTTCTTGAACGGCACCCCAGCAGGAAGGATCGCGTTGAACAGGACGCGACCGACTGTCGTGTCGACCCATTCCCCATCGGTCAGGTAACTGACTGGCCGGTGATAATCCGGTGTCCCCTTCGGGGTCTGGAGCGTTCCGCTCGCGATCGCCAGTTCGACCTCTTCGGCCGACTGAAAGTGCATCAATCCCCCCTCGGCGACGCGCTTCTCAAATTCGAACGGCATCTTGGTGAGGAAGTAGCACCCCAGCACCATATCCTGACTTGGGCTGGTGATCGGCCGCCCGTTTGACGGCTTGAGGATGTTGTTCGACGAAAGCATCAGGATTCGAGCTTCAAGCTGCGCCTCGAACGACAAAGGAACATGCACAGCCATCTGATCGCCATCGAAGTCTGCATTGAAGGCCGCACAGACCAGCGGATGGATCCGAATTGCCTTGCCCTCGACCAGCACCGGCTCGAACGCCTGAATCCCCAATCGATGCAGGGTCGGCGCGCGATTCAACAGCACCGGGTGATCGGTGATGATGTCTTCCAGAACTTCGTAGACTTTCGGGTCATAGCGCTCCACGAGCTTCTTTGCCCGCTTCACCGTCTCCGCATCGCCACGCTTTTCAAGCTCATGGATGATGAAAGGCTTGAACAACTCGACGGCCATTACCTTCGGGAGACCGCACTGGTGCAGCTTCAACTCCGGACCGACCACAATGACGGACCGGCCCGAGTAGTCCACGCGCTTGCCGAGCAGATTCTGCCTGAACCGGCCCTGCTTGCCCTTGAGCATGTCTGACAGAGACTTCAGCGGCCGCTTGCCCCGGCCACGAATCGCCTTACCTCGACGCCCGTTGTCGAACAGAGCGTCGACGGATTCCTGCAACATGCGCTTTTCGTTGCGCAGAATGACTTCTGGCGCGCGCATTTCCAGGAGCTTCTTCAACCGGTTGTTCCGATTGATGACGCGCCTGTACAGATCATTCAGATCAGACGTGGCGAACCGACCCCCATCCAGCGGGACGAGCGGCCGCAAGTTGGGCGGAATCACGGGAATGACATCCATGATCATGTGCTCAGGGTCATTCCGCTTTGCGACATCTTCGTCACTGTTACGGATCGCATCGAGCACTTTCAGCCGCTTCGTGCGGGCCGCTTCGGCACCGATCTCAGCCCGGAATTTCGTGTCGCCTTCCTCGCGAGCCTTCTCGGTCAAATCCCAGAATTCGTCTTCTGTGAGGATCTGCTTGTCTTCTACTTCCTGCTTACCAACCTGTGTTACGACATATGCCGCGTAGTAAATGACACTTTCCAGGTCTCGCAGCTTCATGCCCAACAGGTAACCCATCTGAGATGGCAGGGTCTTGAAGAACCAGATATGCGCCACGGGCACGGCCAGTTCGATATGACCCATGCGTTCGCGTCGCACCTTGGACAGCGTGACTTCCACGCCACACTTGTCGCAGATGTGTCCACGGTAGCGGATTCTCTTGAACTTCCCGCAATGGCATTCCCAATCCTTTACCGGACCGAAAATGCGCTCGCAAAACAATCCGTCCCGCTCAGGCTTGAACGACCGATAGTTGATCGTCTCGGGCTTGGTGACCTCTCCATAGCTCCAGGCACGGATCTCGTCAGGAGACGCGATCTTTATCTGGATCCAGTCAAAGTCCGCTGAGCTCGGGCCGCGGTGTCGGGGAAAATCGATCATATCTTGGTGACCCCTGTCGTAGCTTGTTCCGTCAATTTCCGAAAACCGAATTAGACTCGTTGCTGCCGAGCGTCACACTGAGACCTAACGCCTGGAGTTCTTTAACCAGGACATTGAAGCTCTCGGGGACCCCCGGCTTGGGCAGATTCTCACCCTTGACGATAGCCTCATATGTGCGGCTGCGGCCGGACACGTCATCCGACTTCACCGTAAGCATTTCCTGCAACGTGTAGGCGGCTCCATAGGCCTCGAGCGCCCACACTTCCATTTCGCCGAATCGTTGCCCACCGAACTGCGCCTTACCAGCCAGCGGTTGCTGTGTAACAAGGCTGTACGGTCCGATCGAGCGGGCGTGGATCTTGTCGTCCACGAGATGAGAAAGTTTCATCATGTAGATTTCACCCACAGTGACGTCGGCCTCGAAAGGCTGGCCCGTACGACCGTCCCGCAGGCGCATCTTGCCGCCCGGTTTGATTCCGCTGATTCCGCTCTTAAGCATCAACTCGACAACAGCGGAGTCGAGCCCGCTCTTGATGGCACCTCTTCCAGATATTGCCGCAGCCGCCGGCCAGCCGGCTTGTTTCAGCTTCGGCCCACTCGTCGCGGAAGACGCTTCCTTGGCCACATCTACCACATAGGTCTTGAGCGCGTGAATCAGGGCGCTTGCTTTCTTGCCTTTAAGGCCAAGATAGGCGTCGAGACTGCGGCCGAGACCGGCCGGATGTCCATTCTTGGAAGGCTCAAAGGAACCCTCAACCGTCGCAATTTCTCCCACCAACGACTGCACATCCGTCGAATCGAAATCGGGCACATCCACTCCGGGGGCCAAGAATCGGCCAGCCCACAGGGCTCCACCGAGTTTCAGCAGAGCGCCAATTTCATGCTCGGTCGCACCATGGAATACTGGCGTTTGGGCCCGAAATCCGAGCTGCGAAGCCGCCCATCCCAGATGCGTTTCCAGCACCTGACCG
>JBDHMQ010000342.1:0-2005 GCA_039656095.1 Gemmatimonadota bacterium
CCCGCTGAAACCATCAGAATGCGAATGGCAACCGACAGATCCATCTGTCCATCGAACGCGATGTACCCTATTGCGCCGCAATATGGACCGCGAGCGACGCTTTCCAGACCTGCGATAATTTCCATCGCTCGAATCTTTGGAGCGCCAGTCACGGATCCAGATGGAAAAGTCGCCTGCACGACTTCACCGATCGTGACTTCCGCCCGAAGCTGCCCGGTGACGATTGAAACGAGGTGATGTACCGTGGCCCACGACTCGAGTTGAAACAGACGAGGAACCCGAACTGTCCCTGGTAGACAAACCTTCGAGAGGTCGTTTCGGAGAAGATCAACGATCATCAGGTTCTCCGCCCGATCCTTGTCGCTCGACAAAAGCTCGGTGGCCAATGCCTTGTCAGTGTCAGTGTCCGCCCCGCGCGGCCGAGTGCCCTTGATCGGACGGGTTTCAATCCTTCCTTCGCGATCCACTCTCAGGAATCGCTCCGGGGACGAACTGAGAATGCTTGCACCACTTGCACGAAACACGGCACCGAATGGAGCCGGATTCTGGCGACGCAGGTCACCGTAGAGCTCAAGCGGGCTGGCCTCACAGTTTGCTGTGAATCGCTGTGACAGATTGACCTGGTAGACTTCCCCCTGGCGGATGTTGTCGATCACGGTCTCTACTGCGGCGGCGTACTCACTGGCAGTCATCGTTGACGAAAGCCATTCCAGGCCAGGCAGTTGGCGGCCAGGGGCAGTTTCGGAAGCAAGGGAGATCTCGAGAGTCGACTTGCTCTGCAGGCCAGGCCACTTCAGCGGAGTCTCACCGGCCAACCAGCCAAGGGTTTCATTCAATCGGTCTCGCACCCGCTGTCGTCTTGATTCGCCTGTCTCAGGGCGGCCCGTTGAAACCACGAAGCAACGATCCGTCTCATGATCCCATGCTATCACCACATCGTAGAAGGCCAACTCGAGATCCGGCAGGTCGTGATCCCGGACGTCGATGCGCGGAATCGTTTCGAATTCCGAGGCTAACTCATAGCCAAAAAACCCTGCGCAGCCTCCGCAGAAAGGTACCGGTACGTTGACCGCGTCTATGCGCCAGCGTTCCAGGGCTTCATCCAATTCTTGCAGAACTGAATTCCTGGCCCGGTGCACACCTGTGGCTGTCTCCCACTCTACATGGCCGCAGAACGAGCGCAGTACGGCAAAAGGCTGCCAGGCTACGAACGAATACCTGCCAGTGTCTGGATCGTGGCTGGCCGAGTCGAGCCAGACTGCGTACGGAAGGTGGGCAATGGTGGAGAACACTTGTTCCGCAGACGGGCCATCATCGATCTCTCTGACATCGGGATGGGGAAGGCTCAGCTTTGAAGATCCCTTCTGCATGTGGCCGACTGACCGGGAGACTCTTCTACTTCAACTTCTCCACGCCGCCAGCATCTCAGCGGTTGTGTTCGGGATGTCGACGAGCACGACGTCGCCTTCCGGGAAAACGTACCTTCGATCGGCGAGACGTACCTCCAATTCGCCCTCGGGTGTCCGCTCGACCGGTAGCGCCTTGCTTTGTGTGGCCAGGAGCATCCGGTGATCAAGACGGTCAGCAATCAGCTCCAGTTCCTGCTTCACACGGACGAAGTCTACCAGCAGATGGTACTGATCGAGTTCGCCGGCAAACACGACTCCAATTCGATAGTTATGGCCATGCAGGTTCTCGCAGCGTCCTGAGCCGTAGGCGATAAAATGGGCGGCTGCAAAGGAAACCTGACCTTTGGCAATAGTGATTCGAAATTCATCCATGGGCTTCGCTGCTCTCAAAGAATCTTGTTGAAGAATCAGGGCAACTGGGTGCTTCTGCCCGGTTCAGTATAATGGTACCAGACACGTCCAGCGGGGGCGAGCGTGACGCTAAGTCTTGCCCACAGGGAGGCCAATTCGGCACGTTTGGGTCTGGCTTGGGTGTAACGCCTCCTCTGAATCGGAGATTTAACAGACTTCTAGTGCGTGTATTTGTCGCTGTACGC
>JBDHMQ010000343.1:0-2366 GCA_039656095.1 Gemmatimonadota bacterium
CATCCATGACGTGCAACTGTGGAGTAACACCTTTGACCGCTACGTCATGATCGACGAGGTGGTCTCCGCGTTTCCCACCCTGTGGGAGGATGCGTTGATTCAGCGCAAGGACCGCAAACGCACGCTGGCGGTGCTGGCCGATCCCAACGTGTTCGGCACCGAGACGGGCGCCGACCTGTTCAAGAGGCTGCGGCCGCAGATAGAGGCCCTTGAAATCCCGGATGGTTATGAGTTGGAGTGGGGCGGCGAGTACGAAAGTTCCAACGATGCAAAAACCGCCCTGTTTGCCTCGCTGCCAATGGGATTTCTGATGATGTTCCTGATCACCGTGCTGCTGTTCAATGCGGTGCGTGCGCCGTTGGTGATCTGGGCCACGGTGCCGCTGGCCATCGTCGATGCTGCTCAAGAACGGCATCGTGCTGCTGGACCAGGTCAATACCGAACTCGGAGAGGGCACCGAACCCTACAAGGCGGTATTCATGTCCGGCGTCAGCCGTGTACGGCCGGTTTCCATGGCTGCGATTACCACTATCCTGGGCATGGTGCCGTTGCTGGCCGATGCGTTCTTCGAAAGCATGGCCGCGGCCATCATGTTCGGGCTCGGGTTCGCGACGATACTGACGCTGATCATCGTTCCCGTGCTGTACACGATGTTCCACGGAATCCGCTACCGGCCGCTGAAGGAGATGGGCTAATTATCGGTTTACACTCTTTCCAAGGCATCTGGGTTCTCCCCAATGCTTAAATGTGTAAACCATGTGTCCCGAGCGGACGTGTAAGTCGTCCAGCGCTCCGCCGCCCATCTCGTGCCTTCCCGCTCGGTTCGTTGGAGGTTTTCATTAATCAGTTCCACTCGTAGCCGAGCTTCAGCCTGAAGGTCGTATCCGTTTTGTCCACTCGCACAGCCGGTTCACTGTCGTAGTCGATCTCGTACTCGATGCCGGCGGTGAATCCGGCAAAAATGGGTGCACGGAGGCCGGACCAACTACGCCATAGGTATTTACCGGATTCATTGGCGGCGGCGAAAGCAACATGGCGATGGTACAGTTCCAGGCGCTGTTTCCAGACCTTTTGTTCATAATCCAGATACCAGCCCGGCCCCCAGAAAGTCTCATCTGTTTGTTCGTAGAAGTCGTCTTCCAGGTAGTAGATCCCCACTTCCGTGCGCAACCTCAGCGGCCTGGTATCAAAAAAGCGGTAACCCAACGCCGGCCCCAGCATAGTCCGTATCTTGATGTCCTTGAAGCGGTCCTGTCGGAGTAAGAGCCCAATGGAGTAAAACCACATCCCGGTAAAGGTTTGGTCGAAATTGGCGAACACAGTCCAATTGTCGGTTGAGGTCACACCACGCGTGGTGTCGTACTCCAACTGCCCGAGTACCATCAAATGGTTCTTCCCCCAGCGGTTGTGAAGTTCCAGGTCCAGGTCGTACTCGCGCTTCTCGGAATTGCCCCGCTCATTTTCCACCGCCAGGTTGATGCGGCCTGACCGTTTGCGTCCCTGACCCAGTTCCCATGCCTCGGCCTCGAAAGCTTTTACCTGCGACGCTTCAACAAAAACCGGATCCGCCGATGACACCGGGTACAGGACGAACTGGTCTCCTTCATGCGACAGGGCGTTGATTTCCAACGTATGGCCATCCCTGAACAACACGATGCCGGGCTCGGTCGGTCAATTTCACTTCCACGACCTCTGACCAATCGATCTCGAGTGTGCCGGCGAAGGAAGTCTTGATCTTGAGAACCGCTGTATCATGCCGCATCACCTCCCCCATGATGCGACTGCCGTCGTTGATCAGTACTTCGTCAGCACTGACCGGTTGGAGGAATAGCGATAACAGGATAAGAAGAAAGGAAATAGCGATGGCCGGGCCTGGTCGAACCCGGATTTTGTGGAATTTCATGAATCACTCCGAGCGCGCTCAACGGCGCGCCTAGGCATTACCGAGCATTAACCGGCAGTATCTCATAACTGCCCTTTAATCACTGAGTGTATCGTTTTTCCCTTGCAATTCGGCACCCCGCACTGACTCACTTGCACCGCTTTGGGCGCTCCGGTCCATGGATCAAACCAAACTGGCCATGGACATTGCCTGGGACGTCTGGATTTCCATGGCAACAGTGGCTTTCGGTATCGCCATGCTGAATATACTGAACTCGAGCGTGGTACGGCTTATTGGCCTTTCAGGGGTGATTGCAGGCGTAGCTGGACTGGGTGTGAATTTTTTCGTATATCCGCTGACACCAACTGCTGCCGGTCTGCCGGACCCGGGGATATTTTTCTTCACCTGGTTTGTGCTTGCCGCCGTGCATTTGGTCATGGTCGTCGTGAAGGATTCGAACCTTCGACCATCGGATTAAAAGTCC
>JBDHMQ010000344.1:0-2168 GCA_039656095.1 Gemmatimonadota bacterium
ACGACGGCTGCCCGAATCACGGCGTTGAGCCCGGGCGCGTCACCGCCACCTGTATTGATCGCAATCCTGCGAATTCCGTTATCAGTCATGTGGCGAACCTAGCGTTTCAGCATGGCGTTGGCCCGTCCCGGACTTGACGTATCAATATTTATTGATATGTTAATGTTCATGCAGACCATGAAATGCTGTCCCGATGGGATTGACCGGCTGTTCCATGCCCTCGCCGATGAGAAGAGACTCGCTATCCTGGCGCGGTTGATGGGAGGCGAACGGTGTGTATGCGAGTTGGCGGACGAAGCGGGAGTCGGCCAATCGTTGCTGTCTTTCCATCTTCGGGTGTTGAAGGACGCCGGACTGGTTGAAGTCCGTCGAGTAGGCCGCTGGGGCTTCTACTCAGTAAATACACAGGCGGTCAGCCAGCTGCAGGAATTTCTGGGTAGCCTCGGAACCGCATCAGAGAAGCGGACCCGCTGCTGCGCGGATCCCACCTGCGCGTGCGGCGTGCAGTAAGGTCTGTAACGAGGGACAGTTATTTTTTGCCCTAATACATCAACAAAACTTGATATGGAGGCACCATGAGTGAGAACGACAAGACTACTGAGACCGAATCGGTTTGCTGCACGATTACCTGCGAATGTGGAGACACCGTGTGCACTTGTACCTGCAAGGACGGTAAATGTGAGTGCACATGCGACGGTGGTGACGCCTGCTGCTCGTCAACTGAGAAGGGGATCAAGGTCAGCTGCTGCTGACAGATTCGCTGAGGGGAGGATCCGTAATGCCAAGTAGCGCTTCGGGTCCTCCTCCCTGCTTGCTGGTTGTGCAAAGACTGTTGTGCCCTGATTGCCCCTAGTCGCCAGAGCCCGTCTGAAATTCGACTCGAAAACGATGCAGTCGCGCGACGTCCAGTTCGTCCTGGATGATCCCCCAGACTGTCATGTCTCGGATTACAGGCCTCGGGTAGGTTGCGAAACCATCGGGAGTCTCGACTCGACCCAGGTACTCTCCAGTTGGCTCGAACACGTCGAATACGACAGGCTCCCGGTAAGGATTAACCGGCCGGTCTAGACGCGCCTCCTCCGACCGCTGATCCTCTGCCGACATATTGCGCTCAGATGCTACGTGGACCCGGACCCACACCCTGCCCTCTTCACTCGTCAACAGGCCGGAATAGGGAGGTTTGACATCAGGAATCGGTGGGCCGTTCCAGGTCCAACCCGGAAAATTATTACGGAAATTCTTTGTGATTTGGCGCCGCCGGATGGATGCTTCATCGGATATCACGGGGACTGGTTTGTAGTCTCTGCCGATCTTGATTACTTGCGGTGTGAAGGGCACGTTGCTCGTGCTGCTGTTTCCTTCACTTTCCCCGCTGATTTGGGCCTCTTCGAATTCCAGATCCGGGACGTCCAGTGTATCGGCAGTTCCGTCCGGTTGGTATCTCGCCAATCCACGTTTCCATTCCATGACTGACTCGCCGAGATTCTTGATCACCGGCGTGAGGGCAGCCCCCGCTTGCGTCACGACCATTGGACTGGATGTGTTCATGCTCCCGGCGAGAGGCCAGGAACCTTCGTAAACTCCGTCGGAATCGTAGATGGAGATGCGGCCGTTGCCAGGATCGCGAAGCAGGAGATTGCCATCGGGGCGCATCACGAGGCCGCTGTCCGGTCGCTTGTACTCGCCGGGTCCCTCGCCTTCCCGGCCGACGTTCTGGAGCCAGGTCCCGTCTGGATCATAAACGCGAATTACAGGACCATGGCCGTCGAGCACATACATCCGGCCGTCGGCACCGACGGCGATGGCCCGGATGTTCCCGAACTGGTACTGCGGATCGCCGTCGAGCACCCCAATGCTGACCTCGGAAACGAGGCGAGCGTCGGATTCCCAGATCTGGCCATGCTCTGTGAACACACGAATCGTGTCACCGATCGTATCCGTAGTCGCTATCCACTCCATGCCCGATTCGCGTGATCCTTCATCGGCGATTCCGCAAGAATTAACCGCAAATAAGAGGACGGGAAACGCGAGAACATGTCGCCTACGACACCACTTGACCATCGTCGGGCTCCGATTTTGAGTATAGTCTCATAGGTAGAATAGCCGCACTCGCAGCCATCTGTGTAGTATGACACGGCTACCGTTACTAGGGTTGCTAGAGACTCAAG
>JBDHMQ010000345.1:0-2187 GCA_039656095.1 Gemmatimonadota bacterium
CTGGATTTCGATCCAAGCATCGACGAGGTCGCAGCCTACGGTCTAGGTGCACTGGTCGCCGGCAAGATCGCCGCGAAAACTGGCGTGCTAACCGCCGGCCTTCTTCTGTTGAAGAAGTTTGGCGTATTCTTGCTCGTCGGTCTGGCCGCATTTGGGCGTAGGCTCAAAGGCCTGTTCACGACAGACAAGCTCGAGCCGAAGTAGGCCTCAAGCACTCGAATCATTCCGCGACGCAGGTTGTGTCATTCAAAACGTGGCGTGTGTCATCTCGCTGATCGATGAGAATACAGTCCGACTGGTTGAGCACCAGCCGAAACTGAATCGGTTTTCCCATATCCCTGCCGGGCGGAGTCGGGTTTTCCATCGTGCCCGCCGGCCAGCGCTCGATCGTCAGCAGGCTACCATCTGCCAGGGCGTCCTCCGCCAGCAAAACCTCTGTGCCCAGCGCCTCGTTAACCGCCGCCTTCAGCGCCGCGCGGCTATCGGCATCGGCATTCACGATGCGCGCCGGGCGATCAAGAATGGTATCGACGGTCTGGCAACCGGTCAGCATGAACCATAGCAACGTGCCAAGTATTGCTCTAACGACTTTCATATCAGGGCCGCCCCAGGATGCGGTTTGAATCGAAGAATGAGCGGTAAATGTCGCCGTCGGTCGCGTTGAACCCCATGCCCGGCTTGGCCGCCGCGTCGCCCGGCGCGGTGCCTACAGGGGCGATACATCCCTGCCCGGCCTGGAAGGCCAGCGCGACCTCGAGCCGGTTCTCGTCCGGGTTTCCGAGTTGCTGCGAGAGGTCGTCGGCTACCTGGCAGCCGAGGACATTCGCCTCGCCGTCATCGACAACCGACGGTGTGAAGCCATCGGTATAGTCGCCATAGTTGACTTCGTTGACGCCACGGAACTGGATCGTAGAATAAGTCGTGCCACAGTTTTCCTGCGCATACCAACCGTACGGTTTGCCGCTAGTCGTCTGGCCAATCTGAATCACCTCGAGGGTCTCGTCGATAAACGGGTACGGCTCAATCGGCTGGCCGGTAATCGGGTCTGTTGCCGGGTGCTTGTCGTTGAACTGCGTTGTCTCGAACACGCGGCCAGCTGTCTGCGCCGGGCCGGCAATCATGTAGGCCATCTGGCTGGCAATCACGAGGAAGCCGCCGCGATTGTAGCGGATATCGAGCACCAGGTCGTCAACACCTTGCAGGGTATTGATCGCATCGATGAGTTCCTGCTCGGCCGGCGCCCGATGGAGGTTGAATGTCATGTAGCCGACGTCGCCCGTCGGCGTGATGATCACCTGCGTGTTCTGCACCATTGCCAGTGTAATCGCCTGCGAAATCATGGTGACGGACCTTGGAACCGCGCTTTCGGGATCGAGAACCGTGAAAGTATGGGACTCGCCGAGGCCTGACGGAAACAGGCCGGCGTTCAAGGCCCCGGCGTCCCCGTCGACGACAGCGACCCCGTCAACCTCGAGAATCTCGGCGCCTCGCAACAGACCGTTCGCCGTTGCCGGTGTGTTCGGCTCGGTATAAGCGATGATAATTTGGCGAGGCGGACTCGCAGCGATTATCGACCAAGTGGCGCCGTAACCTGCCGAAACTCCGCCCTGTGCAAGCTGGCAGTGCGCCTGTGAGTCCTGGGTGAAATGGAACTTGTCCTTCGGTGCACCTGTAGGCGACGGCGCCGTTGTCTTCAACAGACCGAAGTATTCGAGCGGGTCGTTATAGAGCCCCGGGTCGCGATCGACGATCTCGTCGTACCAGAGGTAGGTACGGTTGCTCCAGGAACGCAGGAAGTTGTTCTCGTCGAGCACCGTGCCCTGGACATCCTGAACGGCCCGGCAGTCGTTGGCAAAGATATTGATGCTGTTGCCCGGCGTCGCGCAGCGGAGGGCAAAGGTCGACTCATCCAGGAAAACACCCTGTTGCCATCCTGAACCGACTGGGGGCGGTGGGTTTGCCAGGCCTCCTCCGCTACCACCGCCACAGGCTGCGAGGGTTATGAGCGTCGAAAACAGGACTAATGACCGGATGTGCGTGCTAATAATGTTCACGATGAAACCTCATCTAATCTGGAGCGGGTGATGGGAATCGAACCCACATTCTCAGCTTGGGAAGCTGATGTTCTACCGTTGAACTACACCCGCCATACCGCTTTTCCCATAGTGTACTCGGGGTTCTGACCGA
>JBDHMQ010000346.1:0-2144 GCA_039656095.1 Gemmatimonadota bacterium
CGGATACCGGCTGCCAAGCCCGCGTCAAGACTGTGTTTCACTGTTCCAATGCGAACCGTGCATGCGCCGCCATCATCCATTGTCAGCACATCGATCTTCGTGCCGAGCAAGAGAACAATTGTGCTGTGGGTCCGCAACCGATCCCCGTCTCGGTCCGCGACCTGTCTAACGATTGCAGACGTTCCCGGCTCCGCTTCCGCCAGCGGTTTCAATTCGCGCCGCTCAATAGACCCTTCACGCGTCGGGATTGGCGAACCATGAGGGTCCGTGGCAGGATCTCCCAGGGCAGCGGCCATGCGATCGACGAGGTCGTCCGAAACGGCATGCTCCAGTCGCTCGGCTTCAGGATGGACGCCGTCCCACGAATAACCCAGGCGCTCAATCAGGTACGATTCGATGATCCTGTGCCTTCGAATAATGCGCAGGGCTGCTCGACGGCCTTCCGCAGACAGGCGAACTCCATAGTAGGGGACATGGCGGACCAGGCCTTGCTCTGCGAGGCTTTTCACCATGTTCGTGACGGACGCGGCCGAACGGCCAAGGCGCTCCGCCAGGTCGCTCGTCGAGACCGGCGCAACGTCACGCTCCAGCTTATATACCGCCTTCAGGTAGTCTTCAACCGCCCGGCTATGCTTCTCTGCGCCAACCATGTTTACCCGGTCAGGTCCATGGACTCGGTGAGCCCGGAGAGGTAGCTGGCGATCACGTCGGCTGTCTGATCAACATCAGCGATGCTCACCAGTTGATTCGGGCTATGCATATATCGGTTCGCGATGCTCACAAGCCCGACCGCCACGCCGGCGCGCGACATGCGCACGGCATCCGCGTCGGTCCCAGTCATGGCAGGCACCGCTTGTATCTGAACGTCGATGCCTTCGGCCCTGGCGGCATCTGCCAAACCGGTGAAGACCGTCCGGTTAATAGCCGCTCCCCGGGCCAGCACCGGCCCTTTCCCAAGCCGGATATCTCCGTGTTCCGTCTTCTCAATGGTGGGATGATCCGTGGCGTGTGTGACGTCCGTGTGTGACGTCCACGACGATGCCGACCTGAGGATCGAGACCGAAAGCCCCCGTGCGAGCACCGCCCCCTGCCACGTACCCGATTTCTTCCTGCACGGTTGCAACGGCCACGATATGAGCCTGGCAACCGCGCTTCGCCGCCCGGCGTAGCGATTCGAGCACGACCACAGCCCCGACGCGATTGTCGATCGAGCGAGCGGCCAGCAAATCGTCTCCCAGATTCACGGTATCCGATCGAATCACCGCTACGTCACCGATCGAGACCCTGGTCTTGGCCTGCGCCCCTGTCCCTGCTCCAATATCGATCCACAAGTCCTTCAGTTTGACGGCTTTAGTTGCATCGTCTCCCTTGATCAGATGCACGGCCCGTCGGCCAACGACACCAGCCACCACACCTTCGCCGGTGAGAACATCGACACGCTGGCCGACCAGAACCTGCGGGTCCCAACCACCCACTCCGACAACCCACAAAAACCCTTCGTCGTCAATGTGATGTACCATCAGGCCGATCTCGTCAGCATGACCGGCCAACATTACGGTGGGTGCGCTACCAGAATTGATTTCTGCGAAGCTGTTCCCCTGAACATCTGCCCAGGTTCTGTCGGCGAACCCCTCAGCCGCAGCCCGCCAGACAGCCGCAGCCGCGCCTTCATGTCCGGATGGACCCGGTGCATCAAGCAGCCGGATAAGAAGATCGCGCGTCTCGGTATCCATCGTTACTCCAGTTGCTGATGTGTCATTCAGGTTGTCTCGCGATCCAACATGTTGCGAATCTGCCGATCGAGCTCCGGATAACCTTCTCTCGAATCGCCGGAAGCCGCCAGACGGTCGAGAAACAGGCGTTGAAAATTGAAGTACGGATAACAATTCTGGCATACGGCAAGGTGCTGTGCGACTTCTTCTTGCGTCGTGTCTTCCAGCTCTCCGTCCAGAAAATCAAACAGCAATTCCAACGCCGATTCGCAGTTCATCGCAAGAACCCCATCTCGACGGCATACTCGTACAGGCGTACCTGGAGACGTTTCCTGGCCCTGAACAATCGAGATTTGACAGTACCGACGGGGATTTCCAGCAGATCAGCTATCTCTTGATAGGCCAGGCCCTCGATATCTGAAAGAACGATCG
>JBDHMQ010000347.1:0-2225 GCA_039656095.1 Gemmatimonadota bacterium
AGCCCGATATCTCCAGACTGGGCCAACGCATCGAAATTGGGAGTGCGGGCTGCTTCCAATTCGGTCGGGCCGCCTGCCTCTCGCGGCAATCCACCGAGTCCGTCCAGGACCAGGAGCAGAATTGAGTCGCCGTCGGATATTTTCAGGGTGCTGATGTCGCCGAGTTCCACGTCGCCTCGCAGTACGTTGCTGAAGTGATTGGTCCCGCGAAGATAGACGTGCCGCACCAACACTGCGAGTAGCAACGGTGTGGTCGGCAACCTATACTTTGCGGTCGTCGTCTCAACCATGAACGGAGGGCAGTGCAACATGCCGCGCAGCATTAGATATCTTGCGATCCTGGCCGTTTTGCCAGTGTTGGGAGCCTGTGCCTCAAGTGGATCCATCGGTCTGTCACGTGGTCCGTCCTCTCGGGCTGTCATCGCCGATATCGGAGCTCCACCGGACACCGTTATGCAAACGGCGTGGGAATCACTCCGGAGCGATGGGGTCCTGGCACGGTCGTTTCAACGCCTGGCCGGGGACACCACGAACATGGCTCGGATGGAATCTGACTGGATCTATGTCCCAAACGTATTCCCCGCCGCACCCCTTTCGGGCGTGAGCGAAAATGAAAAATGGATCAAGCTGTTGTTCTGGGCGGAGCCGTTCCGCGGTGGCACGCGTCTGTATGTTGAACCGTTGTACGATCCTACTTCCCCACCGACCGAACCCACGCAGTGGGCTCGTCTTCGACCACTTCCGAATGCTCACCCGAGCTGGCAATACGTTGAAGAGGTCGGGAGAGACATGACCGTGCGGTTGAAAGACGATTAGCACGCAGCAACAAGCCGTTGAACTGCGGGATATTCATCGACGCTTCGGTAGAAAACGGGTCCTGCGGGGAGTCGATTTCACCGTGGCAGCGGGGAGTTCTGTCGTTCTCACCGGCGCAAACGGCTCGGGCAAGACTACGCTGTTGAGAATTGTATCCACTCTGCTGCGTCCGTCCTCCGGAACGGGAGCGATCTGCGGACTGCCTCTCGATGGAGCAGCGGATCGGATTCGTGGGCGTGTCGGTTACATATCATCCAGAGGAACGCTGTACGACGACCTCACCGCCTCTGAAAATCTTCGATTCGCGGCGCGCCTCACCGGTGCTTCCACACCGGATGGCAGGATTGAGGACCTGTTGGCTAGCGCAGGCCTCTCACGAGCACAGAATCAACGTGTTCGCACATTCTCCTGGTCGATCACATGGTTCGTGAATTCCTCAATGCCGGCACCACGGTCATCATCGCTTCGCATCAGGATGGCGAAGCGACCAGACAGGCAACGGACGCCTACCGTATTGAAGGCGGACAGCTTATGCCTGTCGGAGCTGGTATCTGATGTCCATGACCGGCCGGGTCGCGGCGATAGTCTGGAAAGACCTGCTCATCGAGGTTCGGACTAAGGCCAGCTTCCATTCGATGCTGTTCTTCGCGGCGCTCGTTCTGTTCGTGTTTTCGTTCGCCATAGGTCCCGACGTCCCGCTCCTCAAAAGGATCGCCGCGGGTTTGTTGTGGATCGCAATCATCTTTACGGGCATTCTGTCGCTCAGTCGCACGTACCAGGCAGAAGAGGCGGCAGGAGGCCTCGAAGGTCTACGGATGGCGCCGGGGGACCCACGGGCGATCTACCTGGGCAAACTCTTCGGCAACATCGCCCTGCTGCTGGCCATGGAAATGATCCTGTTTCCTGCTTCGGCTGTACTGTTCCAGCTTGAAATTGCGCGCCATGCTCTTCCGCTTGCCGGGATCGCCATACTGGGCACAGTCGGCTTTTCAGTCGTCGGAACATTCTATGCGGCGCTGACTCTCAACCTGCGCGCGAGAGAAATTCTGCTGCCGCTACTTTTGATCCCGGCGCTGATTCCTCCCCTCCTCGGAGCAGTGAACTCCACACAGCTGATTCTGGACGGAAATCCATTGGGTGAAGTGGTCGTCTGGGTTCGCCTTATGGTCGCTTACGACGTAACTTTCTTCGTTGTCTGTACATGGATTTTTCCGATCGCTGTGGAGGAATAATTGGATCGCAGATCACCACTGGTGGCGTGGCTTGGCATAGCCGCGCTGACCCTGATGCTCATAGGCAGCATCGTCGGTCTGTTCATCGTCCAGGCAGATGCTGAAATGGGCGATGTGCAGCGGTTGATGTACGTGCATGTGCCGGCAGCGTGGACGGCATTCCTGGCGTTTTTCCTG